>NZ_VIKZ01000031.1:0-8117 GCF_009711985.1 Dolichospermum sp. UHCC 0260
TGTTGAACGATCTTATTTATATTTATTGTCAGAATCAGGATATCCAGGATTTAAGGATGTACAGGATGTGGGTTTGTGTTTGGGGTTGTTGGTTGTCAGAATCAGGATATTCAGGATTTAAGGATTTACAGGATGTTGTAATTTATCTTTCTTGTGTGTGATAATTAATTGAAAAGTTAATTTATCGGGTGTGTTAGTGTTAGCATAACCCGCCATTTACCAAAAATCTAGATTCTGACAAATAGAGAAAAATCACAAGCCTGTAAATCCTGAATCAGACAAATAACTAAAGGTAAAATTATGACCCAAAACATGACCGAAAACATCGAGAAAAACGATATTCTCTATGAATGTGATTTTCTCGCATGGTGCGAAAGAACAGTCAACCAACTCAAAAATAAAGACATAGAAAATCTTGATTTTGATAATTTAATTGAGGAGATTGAAACATTGGGTAAAAGCGAAAGAAGAGAATTAAGGAATCGGTTATTAGTCTTACTATCTCATATTCTCAAACGGATATATGTTAATAGTGCTGAAAACTTCAACGGTTGGGAAATAACTATTATAGAACAACGTAAACAAATCCAAATATTATTAAAAGAATCTCCTAGTCTTAAACCCTATCTAGCGCAAATATTTACAGAGGTTTATCTTGATGCTGTAGATATAGTTTCTGTTGAATATAAACAAACTCAATTTCCAGAAACTTGGCAATTTGATTATAAAACAGATTTACTTTTATCTAGTAAATATTGGGAGTGAAAATCAATGGAAGATTAGATACCTCAACTTTTTATCTGACAATTTATAATCTGACAATTTATAATTAGTGCGTTTTTGGTGCATATCGTTCTAATTGGGCTAGAGAGCGGTTGTAATCCAAAACAGCAGTGACTCGATTACCTTCTGTTGTTGTGAGATCGTTTTCTGCATTAATCACATCAGTTTGAGTAGCAACACCAGATTGGAATCTTAGTCTTGCTAAACGTAAAGCCTCCCTAGCCAGTTCCAACGCAGCATTGGCAGTTTGTACATTATCTAAATTAGACTTCTGTTGATAAAAAGCCTGTTCTACCTGAAATCGAACTTGCTTTAGCTGTTCAGAAAAGGAAACTTCGGCGATCGCTATATTAGCTCTAGCCTGCTCTGCTTTAGCTCTAGTTGCTCCACCACCAAATAAGTTCCAAGTTGCTTGTATTGACTGAGAATAACCATCACTAACATTTACTTGATCATCAAAATTATCTAATAAGTTATAGTTCAAATTAGAGCTAATTTGCGGACTACTGCTTGACAATGCCTGTCTCAACTGCTGCTCACTAATATTACGTTGTACAACTTGCTGCTTTAGCTCTGTTCGATTTTGATAAGCTAGGATAATACTGTCCTCCAATGTTTTGTTCCACAAACCAGCTATCTGCACAGCATCAGCCGCACTAATATTGACTAACTGGGATAAATTTAGCAGAGTAGCTAACTGACGGCGAGCAATTAGTTCCATAACTAAAGACCGTAAAGTTGAGCTAAAAAATAAAAATGCTGATTTTTCTAAGTCTTTTGCTTGGACAGGAGCAAAGCTTTTGCAACGTAAAAAACATTAGCTTTTATGCACAAAACTATCAAAATCTAGGAGATACTATGTCGGAATCTTATCAATCTAAATATGATCAGAGAAATGCAAATAACCAATTTGTAGATAGAGCAGCATCAGGTAGTAATGTTACATTTAATCAAAATAATTATACTCCAGAACAGAAACAAACTCTTGCAGAAGCAGCAACAGAAATCCAACAACTTCTGAAACAATTGGAAACAGATAATCCTAGTGCTACTGAAGCAGAACAAATTTCTCATATTAAAGATAACACTACTCCTAAATTCCAACGTCGTGCTGCTAGTGCTTTAAAAGCTGGTGGTGAAACTGCAATTGATGAGTTTATTCTTGAAAATAAATATTTGAAAGTTGTTAAGGCAATTATTAAGGGCTGGGTACAACCAGATAGTTAGTTTTAGGCGATCGCTCCTTCCACTCCCTTTGTAGTGCGGGCAAGATGCTCGCTAGAATTATATAAACTAAATGCACAACAGCTTGTCATCCGGTAATAGGTTTTTCCTAATTTTACAAAAGTCCATTTTCCGCCCGTGCTTAGTGTAAACAATAAAAAAATCCCCTGAAAAGATGTAAAAACAATCCTTTCAGGGGAAAATTATCAACAACCTACGCCGGGTAAATTCTTAACCGCCGATTAGGTTCATCGCCAAAACTATCCGATTTGAGACGATAATGTTCCACCAACTCATGCTGCATTTTCCGCACTTGGGAAGAACGGGGTAATAACTCCACAGGCTGACCTTTAGGGATGACAATCTGCTCCACAGCAAGCCTCGCCTCCTCCAAAGCGTCCATTTCATCATCACCACCGTTGTGTAATAAAAGTTGTAACTCTCGGTCATCGCCAATATCTGGATCATCAATATTCAGTAAGCGGCGGAGACTGCGAGTAATTTGGGGAATTGTACTAGACTTGATCACATGAATGGGTACATGACGAGCCTTAGCCATTTGTCTTAACTTAGCGTGATTCTTGACGTGCGATCGCAAAGCCAGAATAGCATCAGCACTATCCAAGTCCTTGGTCAATATCACTGGCAAAGTTAACACATTAATCACCTGTTCCAATTGCTGACGACTCACCCCATAGGGGTAAATGTGCAATGGTAAATCTTCCCCATTGGGACCTGCTTGTTTGCGGCTGGCAAAATCAAAACTTTCCGAGTAATTGAAAGATTCATCCAACAAACGGTCAAATTCACTGCGTCCCGTCGGTCTTTCCCGATCTAAAGATAAAGGTGGTAAAGCCACCATTTGTCCAGAAGAACGCCAACCATTAGGCTGAGCAGAGAGGAAAGATTCCTCCACATTAGTAATGTGACCATGGCCATTACCATTGCTATTGCCACCATTGACCACAGCCAACTGTCTAACAACGCCAACCTTGCCATTGTCATCAACAGTTCTCGTTTGTGGAGTCGGTTGACGACCACGTAACAAAGTATCAACCGTATCAGCCACACATTCATGAACTACCCAGCGTTGCCGTTCCAGCATCTCCACAGCAATCTCAAAAGTAGGTGGCGCTTTGCGTTCCAAAACTGTCTTTTGCGAACCACGCCGTCTAGCTTCATCATCTCCCAGCGTCACAGCCTGAATCCCCCCCACCAAATCAGACAGAGTGGGATTTTTAATCAGGTTTTCAATCTGATTACCGTGGGCAGTTCCTACCAATTGCACCCCCCGTTCGGCAATGGTTCGGGCTGCTAAAGCTTCCAATTCCGTACCAATTTCATCAATGACAATGACTTCTGGCATATGGTTTTCCACAGCCTCAATCATGACCTGATGTTGTAACTCTGGCTTAGAAACTTGCATCCGTCTCGCCCGACCAATGGCTGGGTGAGCAACATCACCATCCCCAGCAATTTCGTTGGATGTGTCAATAATGACCACTCGCTTATTTAAGTCATCTGCCAACACACGGGCAATTTCCCTTAAAGCCGTGGTTTTACCAACACCCGGACGACCTAGCATGAGAATTGATTGACCAGTTTCCACCAAATCGCGGATCATGGCAATTGTTCCGAATACCGCCCTGCCGACCCGACAAGTTAAGCCAATAATCTTACCGCTACGGTTACGGATAGCACTGATCCGATGCAAAGTTTGCTCAATTCCTGCCCGATTATCCCCCCCAAAATTTCCCACTCGTTGAATGCAATCATCTATCTGTGCTTGAGTGACTGGTGTTTCGCTCAAATACTCAGCTACATGGGGAAACCGAGCTTCTGGACGACGGCCTAAATCCAAAACCACTTCAACTAAATTATCTCCATTAGGATGATGCTCTAGTTTTTCTTGAAGGTCTTGGGGCAAAATGTCTAACAACTTTTGGAGATCTTCTGTAATCGTCATGCTTTCTATTGGTGACTTGACGTTTTTAGAGATATGCTTGGAGCGATGAGCGCGACTGCTCAGACTTAATCTGGGAAACGAGAGTATGGGCAACCCTTACAGCCTCCCATAGTAATTCCGGTTCTGATTCCAGGCGAATATTGCCTTGACTATCAGTGTTAATCACCTCCTTTTTTTCTAACTGGTCAAGAATGGGTGACAGCAATACACGGGCGTAACTACCATAGGCAACCCCAGAGATAAAAGCTGGGGACTCTTTCCTCCCTGCCTCTTTCAGCAATCCCATTCCCCTTAATTTAGGAACGGTGTAGCTATTAGTGCCGCCTGCTAACTGCACATATCCCGGTAGGTTTGCTGCCAAAACTTTTTGCCCCAATTTCACTGTGGCTATGGTTGTACCATCACCAATATCACCACTCATTGAACGTCCATCAGTTTGCCAAATTAAAAACTGGGGACGGGGGATAATTAAATCATAAATAGCTTTTAGGTAATTAATTAGACCTTCTCCATCGTTACAACTGATGGCTACTAACTTTAATTGATCTGCCCAAGGTGTCATCGCGTCCCATAACCGTTGGAATTCTGCCAACCGCCCCACTTGAGTATGAATTTCTACGGCTGCTATTCCCGTTGACATGATCAATGGTACGATCTCCCCTGGCGTTGACTCATAAGATTTTGTATAAATTATCCCATAAGGACAGATAGGAATGCAACGGCCACAGCCATAACATTTTTCAGCGATTACTCCAGAAAAATCATCTTTGGTATTGTTAAATAAAATTGCTTGGGCTGGACAAATTTTTTCACATGGTCTGGAACAATCGCGGGGACAGTCTTGAGAATTAAACTCAGCTTTCCGAAAATGGGGATCTTCGCCATCATTGAGACTGACCATCAACAAGGGCAAATTACCTGTCAAGGCAAAGCCTCGCTTTTGGGCATTATATCTCAAGCTTTGGGCTACCAGTAAAGCTTCTTGGGTGGCGGCAATGACTGCCGGATCTGCTGCTACATCTATACAGTCAGCACCAGCCAAGGTGTAGGCTAATGTTAAGTTTCTGACCGCAGGAAGATGTTGGTAACTGGCTCCGCAAATTAATTTGAACCAGTTACCCTGTTGTAGGGATTGTAAAGGGGCTAATAAATCAGTCACATTTCCATTATGCGTTTATTCGACTGAAAATAGCAGCCTGTGATCAGGAAAATTTAGATTTTTTTGTTACTAGTTTTTTATTGGTAAATTTTTATACTACTATAAAGCCTCTCTGTTTTGATTTATTGGTGAGAAATCTGGATTAAAAGAATGCAGAATTTAGAATTTAGAATTTAGAATTACGTTTTGCAACGGGGATTTTACCCCGACGCAAAACCCGCTGCTTGTAGAAGCAGGGGACTTTAACCCCCAAAGGTAAGTTAAGTTAATTTGGCTACAAGTTGATTTTCTAATAGGATGTTATTTGTTAATAAGTCCTCAACAGTAATTCTTAAAAACCGTTGTTCATCAACTTGAAAATAGATTTTAATGCGATCGCTTCCCGGAAATCCTGGAGGTTTAAGTTTGGCAATTTTACTGGCATTTACTGTATCATTGAGAGGCTTAACAGTAGTTGCATCATTATCAAGCTGACGAGTAATTAAGCGGTCGCCCTCAAAGTATATCTCTGTTCCACCTGTTTGGGCGCCCAATTCCCCAACAATTAACTCAATGCTGGGTTGATTTTCCACAGAAGCACCCAAAACTAATTCTACGGGTTGAGTCATGGGGTAAGGTTGTCCAGTTTTAATAATTGGATGCCAACTATGACATTGATTGCGGCGATCCCAATAACGCACACCGTAACTATGATAAAGATAGTCTTTAATTTCTATCCCTTGAGTTATTTGTAACGCCCCTTGAGCGATTGCTTCAAAAGGCAATTGACGGCGGATTTTTTCTGGTTCAAAATATTGTTCTATCCATGCTTGCACTACGGGCAACTGTACAGTTCCCCCAACTAATAATACTGCATTAATATCATCAATTTCTATACCGTAGCGTCGCGCTTGCTGTAATAGCGTCATCATTACATCATGCAGTTTATCAAAAAATCCGTTTTCCTGCAAAATATTTTCAAAGGTGTAACGATCAAGATCCATTTCATAACTTTCAAAAGTTTGATCATGAAAATAAACTTCACTAGCTTTATCTTGGTGAGATAGCTGAATTTTCAACTGTTCCGCTAGTCGCGCTGTGAGAGAACTAACTGGCAATCCTTGGGTTTTAGCAAAGTAATCTACTATCCAATTATCAATATCAGTTCCGCCTAGATTTTGCCCTGCTTTTGCTAATACACGGGCTGTTTTAGTCTTTTGTTGAGAATTTTCACCCAGATTTTTATCACCCCATTTGAGAAGAAATCCTAGAGGTTTAGTCTTGGCTTGTGTACCTTGATCTAAACTCACTAAAGATAAATCTAAAGTTCCACCACCAAAGTCAACGACTAAGAGAGTTCCTTGATCTGTTAAACCATACCCCAAAGCCGCAGCAGTGGGTTCATCCAACATCCGCACCTGTTCGACTGCTAATGATTGACAAACTTTCCCTAACCAGTGACGATAGGCTTCAAAGCTGTCTACTGGTACGGTTAAAACCAAGGAATCTATTCCCCCTTCTAAAGGTGCTAATTCTGCAATTACTTTGCTTAAAAACCATGTTCCTATTTGTTCAAAGCTAATGTTTTGTCCATCAAGTTCCGGTAAAAAACCCTGGATATCTGCACCAATTCCCCGTTTAAAACTCCGAAAAAATCTGGCATCAGTTTTGATATCCAAACCGCGATCGCGTACCTGTTGTCCAGCTATAATTTTACCAAGGCTGGCATTTTCTACATAAACTAAGCTGGGAATCAGTGGAGGATTAAGAAATTGTTGCGTTGATAATCTGGGTAGATTCAGGGTTTCTGCTTGTTGGGTGACAGAATTCCAACGAGTGATAACTGTGTTACTTGTACCGAAATCAATAGCGATCGCCATATTCTTTGATTATTTAAGTCAGGTATCCAAATAAATATCTAACATACCTCTAAGATACAAGGTTGGGTTGAGGTACGTTCACGAAGTGTGGCGAGGCCATAACCCAACATGAGCGTCGGGTTGCGCTGTTGCTTAACCCGACCTACAAAAAATGGACAAGGTATTGATATTGGATATTAAGTTTTTTATAGTTTGTGACAAAACATACTTTCTCGAAAGGATGAGAATACAAAATTGAAAGTTATACAGAAATTATCCGGACATAACAGAATCAGCCGTGGATACTCAAATAGTAGATGCACCTTAATTAAACCATTACCCTTGGCTTGTGCCTAAGGGTTTTTTTCTTTGGGATTTATATCTTAACAAATTTTGATCAGGAATGCCAAAAATTTTATTTGAACATAGCAGGCAGTAAGTTGGGGGCTAACCATAATGCATAACCAATAAAACCAAATAGCATAGTAATCAAGAGAGTAGCAATATAGCTAATACACATTAATAAACCATCAGATTCAATAGTAGCAACTGCCAAAAGTAAAATCCCCACAGTCGGAATGGGATTGGTAAAGGGAATGGGGGAAATTAGTAGTATTGTTAACCAAGAGATGCACAGCCCGTTAAATCGCCAAATTAAAGGATGATTGGCGACTTTTTGTAGTCGGGGACGGGCAATTTTTTCTAATACCCTAGTCACGCGACGCAGATTTTGTAAGATGATTTTAGCGAAGGCGTTGGGAAATTTATAGTTAGCGATTTTCTTGGGTAGCCAAGGTGTTCTCCTCCCTAAAACCATTTGCAATGATAATAATAGACAAGCACCACCTAAAGGACTGGTTAAGCCTGGAGGCATGGGAAATAGAAAAGGTAATACTAGTAATGTGATTACTAAGCTAAAACCCCGTTCGGAAGTTTCCGCTAGGATATCACCTAAAGTTAGTGGCTGTTCACTTAAACGTTCTAGAAGGGATTTAATTTCTTGAGAAAAGCGCAAATTCATAACTATGATTTTAATGATTTTTCTGATTCTTATGATACAGCAAAATTCAGGAGTGAAACCCGTTGGATGCTTCCTTGTTGACAGATAGGAGTTTTGATTTTCATTTTTTACCTTGTTTAGTGACCA
>NZ_VIKZ01000031.1:8502-22299 GCF_009711985.1 Dolichospermum sp. UHCC 0260
TCCCATCAAATAAATCATATCAATCAGGTAAATCATAGTTGAAGATGATAGTCATAGGGCTAAAACTGCGATCGCTTGAGGAATCACCCGAAACACAGCGGGAGTATGGGTTGTAATTTCTCCATCTGTGTTAATAGCATGGGGTTTTCTAGTATATATTGTAAATTCCTGACCTTCAAGGGCGCGGACATTCGGCCAATCAATATGTCTACCTTGACGCATAGCCGGAAGTAGGGGAAGAATTTGCCACCAATGATCGATTTCTAAACTATAAAGATCCAGTCTTTGATCGTCTATCGCTGCGTCGTGAACTACAGCCATACCACCACCATAATAGCGACCATTACCCACAGCAATTTGCACAGTTTTCACATGAATTGATTCGTTATTCACACGAATTTCTGCACTAAAAGGGCGAGATTTCCAAACTACTTGAAATGCAATTGCTGCATAGGCAAATATACCCCAACGCCGTTTAATTTCTTTAGTTAATTGTTGAGTAATTTTTACACTTAAACCCAGACTAGCAACATTAAAAAAATATTTCCCATTTACAGAACCTAAATCAATTCTTCGCAAGTTTCCAGAGGCAATAATTTGACACGCTTCCGGTAAAGAGTTGGGAATTGCTAAAGTCCTGGCTAAGTCGTTAGCAGTTCCTAATGGTAAAATACCCAAAGGTAATTGAGTCTCAATTATTGCCTCTATAGTAGCATTAAGTGTACCATCACCACCACCGACAATTACCAAATCTATTTGCTGTTGGTAACGCCGAATCACAGTCCCTAGTTGAGTTGGATGTTCTGTAGATTCTGTAATTATTTCCAAACCCAATTTATTTAAACAATTTATTGCTTCTTGGTAACGTTCTTGCCCTTGACGAGAATTACTATTTATTAACAGTAGTGCGCGAAGACTCATTGCGTCCACCTTTTGTAGTTTATATATCGAATTATCTACATCTATTTTCTGAGAATATCAGCGGCAGATGATCAGAAGGTTGAAACATAACTTGTCATAGAAGAGAATACAGTAATATGGTTTCAGCATCAATACCTTGTCCATTTTTTGCTTTGTTGGGTTAAGCGACAGCGCAACACAACCTTATATCTTAGAGGTATGTTAGAATAAGTTTTCAGCGATTTTACATTTCTTTACACAGTTTGGTTTTATTGTGTTGACTTACTTAATTATCAGCCGTAGTGAATATATATATATATACTTATTATTCCTCTTTTTTTCATTCTATCTATCCAAAGAAATATCTATTCTTTAATATTATTTTGACTTGGCTTTATTGATATAAAATAGCGGCATCTTTAAAATCCAATATAAACATGAGTTCATCAACAATTTTACAAAACATTGAGAAACATCTTCCCATCGTGGGAGATGTACATACTAAAAGTCCCATTGCTTACAAAGCAACCCGTCTTGCAGTTAGTACAGTTAACGCAGTGCAAATGGCAATAGCCGAGTCTTATATCAACGGATTAGAAGTACCGGATGCTGTGTTGCGATCGCTTTTTGATAGTTGTATGCCTGTCTTTTTTAAGTATTTTCCATCCCTGCTTGTACCCTACGAATGGGTATTAACAGAAACAGACAATACCGCCGAAGGTGCGCGGGATTTAATGAAGATTCAGTACGATTTGCCTCAAGCTATGTTGAATCTCATGTTAGGTGATGGAAAACTTATTTATCCCAAATATAGCATGGGATTGTGGGAAAAAGGAGCAGCAAATCTCGAACAATCACAAATGCAAATGATTGATGATGTAATTGACAAATTAGAAATAAAAGATGGTGATCATATTTTAGATTTTGGCTGTGGTTGGGGCTGCGTAGCAAATTATATTCTTGCCAAATTTCCCAATGTTAAATTCACAGGAATTAACTTGAGTCATAACCAATGTGAATATATGCGTCAGAAAATGCAAGATCCTGAAAGTTACCTCAGTTCCGGTCGTTTTACTCTCTATGAAGGAGATATAAACGATGCCCAATTTGAGACAAAGTTTGACAAAATTCTCTCAATTGGCGTTTTTTGTCATGTGGGTAATTTAACAAAGGCTTTTCAAAAGCTGGCATCTTTTCTCAAGGATAACGGCAAGGTTTTTATTCACATTATTACAGTCCGTACCCCTAATAATATCTCCAGTGTTTTCACTCACAAATACATTTTTCCTCATGGTCGTTACTGGAAATATGACGCGATTCCCAGCCATAATCAAGACCTGAAAACTATTGATCAATGGTATATTAATGGCTCTAATTATTCTAGAACTTTTGCTAGTTGGTTAAAAAACTTTGATGATTCTCAGGCAATAGTCAAAGATTTAGACTACGGGATGGACTATGCCAAATTTCGCCGCATCTGGAGATTTTATTTAATTTGGTTTGTTGCTAATTTCGCCAGTTGCGATGGTGAATACAACGGTAATGGACAATTTTTAATGGTTCATGCCTAATCTTTGATTTTAGTTATAGCATTGCTTCAGTAGGTTGGGTTGACGCAAGGAAACCCAACATTATTAAACTTGATAATTAAAACTGTTGTTGGGTTACGCTGTTGCTTAACCTAACCTACACTAGTTATAAGGAAAGCCAACATTATTAAACTTGATAATTAAAGCTGTTGTTGGGTTGCGCTGTTGCTTAACCCAACCTACATTAGTTATTCTGATTCTTCGTCTGTCATTGGTTTTTGAGCCGTGTGTCGCACAAAAATAATTTGAACATTATCATCAACAATTGTAAAAATAATTCGATAGGCGTTTCTTCCCTTTCCATATATAAGTTGTCGTATTTCTTGATCAAAAAATTCATTTTCAAATGCTAGAGAACAACGAGAAGGCATTTTTTCTAGTGATAAAATAGATTTATATAATCCTTCTAACCATGTTCTAGCCTTTTGCTGAGAAATATTACTAAACCAGAAATAAGCGTCTTCTATTGCTTTCTGCGCTTCTGGTTGGATGATGATTTGATATTTATCATTCATTGGAACTATCTAATTTATTAAATAGTTCATTAAAGAAATCTTCGGCTTTTTTTCCTTCACCCTGCTGCATTTGTTCTAAGCCTAGTTTAATGCCTTTTAAAGTTTCTACTAACTCAGCAGCATCTAATAGTTCTTGATAAGATTCTGCATCTTGAACAACTAACTCGGCTTTTCCGTTGACAGTCAGAACTAAGGGGTGTTTTGTTTTTTTAATCTGTTGTAGAAATTCAGTGGTGTTACGCTTAAATTCGGTGAGGGAATGTATATCTTTAGCAAGGTTTATCATGGTAACAAGTTTAATTAGCATCTAATTCAATGTTAATTATCATTGGTGGTATTTGTCAATATATTTTGTCAGTTCAGTAGGTTGGGTTGAGGAACGAAACCCAACATTATACATTATTTAAATATGATGTTGAGTTGCGCTTTTGCTTAACCCAACCGAGATTACTTTTACTCTATTTATTTTTAAAATAATTGACAGTGTACTTAAAGATATTGACAATAGTTTTATGATGGATGATTATATTATATGTTGCGATCTTTAACAGGAAATATATGAGTAGAGGATTAAGATACTGTTGGTACTATAAATTGACTAGTAAAGGATGGGAAGAAGTTTCTTCGAGCGAGGTTAACGAACCAAATTTTATGTCCGTTATAATTAAAAGTCATGATGTTTGGATGTTAATAGAACAATGGGAACAAGACTGGTTAGAAAATGGTGCTTATTCACACGCTACAGAAGGTTTCGATACTATTTGGACTAGTTCAAATTCTAAACAAGTTTCTGAGTTGCTAAAAAAATTTGGAGATAAAAGAATATAATCAGTTAGTATTTTTTAGATTGGGTTAAGCGACAGAGTCACTTAAAAAATGTTTGTAATATAAAATTGCAATAAAACTATATTATTGAGATCCCTTAATTATTAGAGAAATAAGGGATCATTTGCAATACTGACTAACCTACATCATCATGAGCGAAACGATTAAACAAGAAATCTAACGCATAGTTCCGCAATTGATAATATTGAGGATCTTCCATAATTCTCGCTCTATCTCTAGGACGAGAAAAAGGAATTTCCATCACTTCCCCAATTTTTGCATGAGGTCCATTGGTCATCATTACCAACTTATCAGCCAAAAATAAAGCCTCATCAATATCATGGGTAATCATCAAAACTGTACAACGGTTATCATTCCAAATTTTCAACAATTCCTCTTGTAATTCTTCCTTAGTAATTGCGTCCAACGCCCCAAAAGGTTCATCTAAAATCAACACTTTCGGACGAATAGCTAAAGCCCGCGCAATAGAAACCCGCTGTCTCATTCCCCCAGACATTTGCATGGGTTTCTTTTCCATGGCATCAGCTAAACCCACCATTGCTAAATGATCTCTCACAATAGCCCGTTTTTCGGCTTCTGGCTTAGTGGGATAAACTGCATTTACAGCTAAATAAATATTGTCAAAAGCTGTTATCCAAGGTAATAACGCATAGTTTTGAAATACTACCATGCGATCTGGACCTGGTTTTGTAATTGGTTCTCCTTCTAATAAAACTTGTCCAGTGGTAGGAAAGTTAAAACCAGAAACCATGTTTAACAAAGTTGATTTACCGCAACCAGAGTGGCCGATAACGCAAAGAAATTCACCTTTCTCCACGTTGAGGTTAACACCATCAAGAACGGTAAATGGTCCATTTTTGGTGGGATAAACTTTGCAAACGTCTTTAATTTCTAGGAAAGGCTGACGGCTGATTGTGGTTGTAGCTGTGTTGGTAGATTTCAAGTTACGGTTTTGCATTGTTTAGTAATTGGTAGGAGGTTTCGCGCAAAGGTGCAAAGGAGCAAAGACGCAAAGGAAGAAAGGGTTTTTTTAAGCTGCGGTTCTTCTGGGGGCATCTAGAATGACTTCGGCTATGGAGAAGTCGCGTTTGATTTCTAGGTCGTTAAGATAGGCAATTGGATCATCGGCGTTGAAGGGTTTACCATCAAATAATTGAATGGGTTGACGGGTGTAACTGATATCTAAGCCTAGTTCTCTGGCTGCGGTACTGAAAACGCGGACTCGACAAACTCTTTCAACGATTTCTACCCAGTTTCTGGGGAAGGGAGTGTCACCCCACCGCGCTAATTGAGTCATAATCCAAATTTGTTCGGTGCGACTGGGGCGATTAATGGCAGACTCGGAATAAAATTGGTGATGGGCATATTCCCGCATGGGATGATTTAAGTCACAGGTAGCGTTATTCGGGTCTTCCAGTTGGATATATTCAATATCTGTGCTGACATATTCCTGACTTGCTAAAATTTGGCGAATTTCTTGGGCGTTGGCAGGATCTGCACAATATTGACAAGCTTCTAATAAGGCTTTGGTTAAGGCAATATGGGTATTTGGATAAGTTTCTGCCCAATCTTCTCGTACTCCTAGAACTTTACCAGGGTGTCCTAACCAAACTTCTAAATCTGTGGCTATGGTAAAGCCTGAACCTTCAACTGCTGCCCGATAATTCCAAGGTTCACCTACAGAATAACCGTCAATAGTTCCACCTTTTAAATCTACTACCATTTGAGCAGGAGGGATATTTTTCATAACCACATCACTGTCGGGGTCAATTCCTCCTGCTGCTAACCAATAACGTAGTAATAGGTTGTGCATGGATGCGGGATGAACTACTCCCATTCTGTGTGTTTGTTCGCGGGTTTTTAGGAGATAATTTTTGAAGTCAGATAAGCTATGTACACCTTCATCATAAAAGCGTTTGGCTAAGGTGATGGCGTTACCGTTGCGGGTCATTGTCAGGGCGGTGACAACTGGTAAAGGTTGGTTTTTATTTCCTCCTAAACTTAACCACATGGGCATACCTGAGGGCATTTGTGCCGCATCTAAATATCCCCCTGTCATCCCGTCTACAATTCCTCTCCAACTGCTTTCCCGGACTAAATTAACCTCATCCAGACCATGTTTGATGAAAAAGCCTTTTTCTTTGGCGATCGCCAGGGGGGCGCAAGCTGTAATGGGTAAGAAGCCAATTTCTAAATTAACTTTTTCTAAACCATGACGAACCACCGCAGCAGTTTTTCTCGCCCGAATTTTTTTGATGCGTTTTTGTTGGTTGAGGAAGTAAATCATTTCACTTCGCAAACTGTAGTAACTGGGATGTTTTACTACTTCCATGCGTTTGCGAGGACGAGGAATATCTACTTCTAAAATGTCGCCAATTTTCGATTCTGGTCCGTTGGTTAACATGACAATTCTGTCAGATAACAAAACCGCTTCGTCTACGTCGTGTGTCACCATGACTGCGGTAACTTGATTCTCTTCACAAATTTGCATTAATTGTTCTTGCAAATTCCCGCGAGTTAGGGCATCTAAAGCACCGAAGGGTTCATCTAATAGTAATAGTTTAGGACGAATTGCCAAGGCACGAGCGATCGCAACTCGTTGTTTTTGTCCACCTGATAACATCCCTGGTTGTTTATCAGCATGGGGACGCAAACCAACCATATCTATATGTCTGTCAATAATCGCTTTGCGTTCCGCTGCGGGCATTCCATGTAATACTGAATCTACTGCTAAAGCAATATTTTCTCTCACTGTTCGCCAAGGTAAAAGCGAATAGTTTTGAAATACTACCATTCTATCAGGTCCAGGTTTTTTAATTCTTTGTCCTTCTAAAGTGACTAAACCTTCTGTTGGTAAATCCAAACCGGCAATCATGTTTAGAAGGGTAGATTTTCCACAACCTGAGTGACCAATAAGAGAAACAAATTCGCCTTTTTTAATTTGAAGATCAATACCTTTGAGGGCGATATATTGTCCACCACCGGTTAATTCAAAAATTTTATCAACTTGGTCAACGCCAACAAATATAGACATATTATTTGGTAATTGGTGATTGGTGATTGGTGATTGGTAATTGGTGATTGGTAATAGGAATAAATATATTCTCCCCTGTACCCTCCCATTTCCTACTTTTGTTGTGGTAAAATGCGGTTTTGTAACCAAGCCATTAATTTATCGAGGATTAAACCCACAACACCGATATAAACTAGTGCTAAAATAACTTCACTAACCTTGTTAGCTTGATAAGCATCCCAAATAAAAAAGCCGATACCCACAATACCAGACATGACGATTTCTGCCGCAATAATCGCTAACCAAGCTAAACCAATGGAAATTCTTAACCCAGTGAAAATATAAGGTAAAGCCGCAGGAATTAAGATGTTCAAGAAATACTCTTTTTGAGAAAGTTGTAAGACTTTAGCAACGTTATTATAATCATTAGGAATCTCTTTTACTCCCACAGCAGTGTTAATTAAAATTGGCCACAGAGAAGTAATGAAAATTACAAATAATGCGGCTGGTTCATTTTGTCTTAAAGCTGCTAAGGAAATAGGAACCCAAGCTAAAGGAGGTACAGTTCTTAATAGTTGAAATAAGGGATCTAAGGCTTTAGACATGGTTTGATTCACACCAATTAAAATCCCTAAACCAATACCCACAATTGCGGCTAAAGTATAACTAATAGCTACCCGTTGTAAACTAGCGAAAATTTGCCAAAATAACCCTTTATCAATTCCTCCCCGATCATAAAATGGATAAAGAATTAACTCCCAAGTTTCTTGAACTACTTGAATAGGTCCGGGTAATGTTCCAGCAATTAAAGAAAATACTTGCCAAATCACCAGGAAAACCACAATAGCAATTGTTGGTGGTATAATTTCCGGTAATTGTTTACTAATAAATACAGATATAGCACTATCAGAATTGTTACTATTACGACGTTTGGCGGTAAATGTAGTCATGATTTTCTCCTAATTTTGTTGATTTTTTGTTTTGTGATTAATAGTCAATCAATTAAATATTGTTGTTGATTGATTTTCTATTTTTGATTTCAGCAAATATTCTCAGTCCTAAATATTGACTTTCTTGATTTTTAAACTCTTTAAATAGGCTGTGGGATTTTCTGGATCAAAAGTTACACCATCAAAGAATGTTTCTAGTCCACGAGATGTATTAGTAGGAATATCTGCCTCCATAATTCCTGCTTCTTTAGCAGCTTCGCGCCAAATATTTTCTTTGTTAACTCTGTCTATTAAATCTTTGGCTTTGTTTAAATATTCTGGTGGTAAAAATCCCCAACGAATGCTTTCAGTTAAAAACCATAAATCATGACTTTTATAGGGATAAGACACACTACCTCGTTCATCTTTCCAATACAATACTGCCATTGATTTATCATTAATCACACGACCATTACCCATATCATAATTACCTTGTAGGGAATCTTTCAGGAATGTTGGTGTTAAATTAAAGTAGTTTCTTCGTCCTAAAATTGCCGCCGCCGCTTCACGGTTTTCAAAGTTATCTAACCATTGTTGTGCTTCCATAATAGCTTTCAAAATGGCTTTGGTTGCTTGGGGATGAGTGTCTACCCATTCCGCTTTCATGGCAAAGTATTCTTCAGGATGATTTTTCCACATTTCTGAGGTTAATACGGCTAAAAAACCAATTTTGTCTTTCACAATTCGATAAGGCCAAGGATCTCCGGTACTGAACGCATCCATTGTTCCTGTTCTCATGTTGGCTACAGTTTGGGCAGCAGATACAGGAATTAATTTCACATCTGTATCAGGATTAATTCCACCTGCTGCTAACCAATAACGTAGCCAAAATTCTTGATTAACTTTGCCAAAAGTAAAGGCGGCTGTAAAGGGATTTTTTGTACTTTTTAATTGATCAAAAACTATTTTTCCACCTTTAGCTAAATCTAGTCCAATTTCTTTACCTGCGTGTTTATTAGCGATCGCAATTCCATTACCTTGAGTATTTAATTGGGCTAATACATACATAGGAATTTTGGTATTTCCTTTAGTAATTAACCCTTCTGTCATTAAATGCGGCATGGGCATTTGATATTGTCCACCATCTACACCTCCACCAGCAGAACCAATTTCGGTATTATCTCGCATTGAACCCCAAGATGCTTGTTTAGCAAGTTGTACATTTGTCATTCCCCATCTTTTAAAAAAGCCTAATTCTTGGGCAATAATTAATGGCGCAGCTTCTACAATAGGAATATATCCTAATTTAACAGTAGTGGTTTCTGGTGTAATTTCTGGTGTTAATTTAACTGCTTCGGCTTGTTTCGCTTGGGCTATACCTCCTGGTTCTGGCGGATTTATTGAACAACCTTTAAGTAATACAGCACCTGCTGATACCCCGGCAGTTACAATGAATTTACGACGAGAAATTTGGTTAAAAAATTCAGACATGAAATATCTCCCTGGTGAAAGAATTTATTTTTTAAACATGAAAATTTAGACAAAGAAATAAATTCTTGGCTTTACTATTGAAATTCCTAGTTATATCTAGGCATTCAAAATTAGCTTTTTATGTAAAAAAGTTAGTTTGTATACTTTGTGATAAACATGGTTTAGTTTCTTAACCTAGTATGAACAAGAGGCATCACTCAGCTAGTAAAATCTAGTTTACAGTGTTTCTGATCAAAGTGATCAATTCTCAACTCGAATTATTAAATAAATATTATATTGGATACATAAGTAAAAACTTATAGTTTGGGCTTAATTTTGTGGAAAGTTTCTAATATATATTGTTTAATTAATGATAATGATTATTTCTAATCTATGGTTTTCGTAATCTTGGGTTTAGTTAATTACAGAAAAAGGACATGAATAGATAATTTTGATGTTAACTATTAAATAAACTCTTCATTCATAGATGAATTTGATGATAACCATTTTTTATAAATTAGGGTTGATACAGCAGACTTCAAGAATAATTGTAGCTTGCTTCCCGCAGCTTGCGTGGCGAAGCCATAGGGTACGCAGATAAACGCAGATAAACGCAGATAGGAAGGGATGAATTAATGGAGTTCATAATTCTGTGCAGTCTCTTGAATTCTGCTGTATTTTCAGCCTTTACCACCGGTAAAGGTAACACCTTGAATTAAGTAGCGGTTAAAGAAAGCATAAATAGCTAAACCTGGCAGAGTAAACACCATTGAAGCTGCCATAATGTAGTTCCAATAGCTGATATATTGACCTTTAAATGTATTTAGTCCTAAAGGTAAAGTAAACATTTCTGGGTCAAAGAGAATCACTACAGGGAGTAAAAAATTATTCCAACTACCCATAAAGACAAAAACCGCTTGTGCGGCTAATGCTGGTTTAGCTAAAGGTAAAACTATATACCTAAAAATTCCCCAGGCATTTAAACCATCCAATTGTCCAGCTTCTTCTAGTTCTCTAGGGAAATTGACAAAAAACTGCCGCATCATAAAAATGAAAGTAGCATTGACCATACTCGGAACAATCATCCCTGGGTATGAATTTAGCCAACCGATGGCTTTTAAAATTAAAAATGTGGGAATTAGGGTAATTTGCGCTGGCACTACTAACACGGTCAAAATCAGGAAAAACCAGCACTGTTTACCCCGAAAATGCAATCTTGCGAGGGCATAACCTGCCATTGAGTTAAATAGCAAGTTTAAAATTGTGACAGTAACACCAATAATCACACTATTAAATAACCACCGCCAAAATAAAGGTTCTTGCAGAAATATTTGTTTGTAATTATCGAGAGTAAAATGTTTGGGGATAAAATTAAATTCACCGCTAATAATCTCGGATAGAGGCTTAAATGATGCAGAAAATGCCCAGAGAAAAGGAATTACGGTAATAATTCCATAAACTGTGAGGAAGATATATAACAGCACTTTCAACCAGAAACTACCAAAGATTTTATTCAAATTTTATAACCTCCGAAAAATTGCCTCTGAATTAATGTGAGGATAATAATTACAAATGCTAGTAAAAAGGCAATTGCTGCACCATATCCCATTTGTAAATTCCGAAATACGGTTTGATAAATTAGCAGGACTAAGGTGAGAGTAGCGTTATTTGGTCCACCTGTCCCTCCAGAAAATATATAAGACTGATCAAATAATTGAAAAGTCCCAATTATTCCCATAGCCATGACAAAGAAAGTCACAGGTTGCAATAAAGGCAAAGTAATATAAATAAACTGTTCCCAATTATTAGCACCATCAAGTTCTGCTGCTTCATAAAGAGTTTGGGGAATATCCTGTAAAGCTGCTAAATAAATCACCATAAAAAACGGTGCTGTTGACCAAATATTCATGATCATAATCCCTTTCAAGGCAACAGATGGATCTCCCAACCAATTATAAATAGGCAGGTTGAGAAAAGCCAAAAAATTGTTTAATAGTCCATTTGTGTTATAAATCCACATAAAAATTAGTGTCAAAACTGCTGAAGATGTAACTGTCGGTAAAAAGTAAAGAATCCGCCACCAATTTTTACCATGAATGCCAGAATTGAGTGTCACAGCTAAACCTAAAGCCAAAATAGTTTGGGTGGGAACAACAATAGCCACATATTCTGCGGTATTTTTTAAAGCAATTCCCACTCTTTCATCTGTTAGCAATCTTTGGAAATTACCCAAACCGAAAAAGTGGTAATTAATCCCTCCCAACATTTGCACTTTGTGTAAGGAAAGAAATACAGCATAGAGAATAGGCAAAATTACAAATGTGCCTAAAACTAAAATACTGGGAGTTATGAATAAATAAGCTGTAAAATTTTCTCGAATCTGTCTATTACAGTGATTTTCTCGGAAATGAAACACATTTTCATATCTCATGCAAAGTCGCAAAGTCGCAAAGGAAGAAAGGAATAGAAAAATTAGAGAACCCTACATATCTGCCTTAATTTGTTGGTTTGCTGCATCTTGTGCCTTTAACATTGCCTGTTTTAATGGTTGTTGTCCTAGTAAAACACTAATAAATTGATTATCAAAATTGTTGATAATTGCGGCAGGATTTTTACCTAATTGCCAGGGTGTCGCATAATTAACTCCTGCTACTAATGATGATCTCAGAGGGTCTTGATCATAACCTAACTGTTGTGCCACTGATTTACGGGCTGGTAATGCAAATCCTTTAGCTGTCCATTTTTTCATGCCTTCTTTACCTGTTAGAAAAGAAATGAGTTCCCAAGCTTCTTTTTTATGGGGTGCTTGTTTATTCATGACATAAGCAACAGTAAAAACCATTGTGGATTTTTGATTATTAATTTCTGGTATTTCTGCTGTGGCAAATTCTAGTTTGGGAAAGGTTTCTTGTAAATAGGGAATTGCCCAATTCCCTTCAATTACCATTGCTACTTTATTTTGTCCAAACATTTCACTCCCGGAATTTGTGCCGACATCAGATTTTTGGGCGGAAGATCGATCTTTTTGATATTGGTTAATTACTAATTCCAAACCTTGTAATCCTGGATTATTTGCAAAGGTAGCATAACCATTTTTATCAATAATTTCCCCTCCAAAAGCTGTAATTTTGTATGCTTGACGGGCTAATTCAGGAATTTCACCAAAGCCATATTTATTGAGTTTGCCTGTTAATTGTTTTGAATAGCTGCGGAGTTGTTCCCAGGTAGTGGGAGGACTGGTTAAACCCACTTGATTAAATGCTTGTTTGTTATAAAATAGGGCTAAGGTGGAATAGTCTTTAGGTAAACCATAAATACGATTTTGGTAGGTAAAATTCTTGAGTAAGTTGGGTTCTATATCTGTGAGGTCAAATTTGGGTTTAATGTATTTATCAAGGGGTTCTAGGACATTCTGACCCATTAAGAAAGGGGCTTCTAGTGCGTCGAGATAAAATACATCTGGTGCAGCTTCTCCTACTAAGCGGGTTTTAATTACATCCATATATTGATCAGAAATCGCTTCATATTTGACTTTGATCTGGGGATGCTGCTTTTCAAAGTCTTCAATTACCTGTTTTAAAAGTCTTTGTTCTAGAGGATTTCCTGTCCAACCGCTGAGTTTAACGGTAATGAATGGGGGTGGTTTTGGTAATGGCCAATTGTGATAACTAATAATAGCGATCGCTATTATTATTACCAATCCTAAAAAGTTAAATAATCTCTTTTTTCTCACAATTTAATTGAGATGAATTCAGAATTGATGTCAATACTGTTCGGTTAAGAGACAACCCAACAAAAGTCCGTAAATGTTGGGTTTCCTAACTTTAAACCAACCTACCAGATTTAAATACAAAAACCCCACCTCCCCGCAAGCGACGAGGGGATTTAAGATGTATGTTATTTGAGTACATACGCTTATAATTTATTTCAAATGCTGGTATGGATCATCTCTCTATGGGATGGGTTTGAGTTCTATATTTTGTTAATGAAATCACGGAAACTAAAATGATAGAAGCTGTAGTAAGTATTTTCTGATCTATTTTCTTAGACTAAAAATTCTACCCAATTTTCTAATAATTCCTCAACATCATATTCATCAGTATTTAGGAAATTGGCAATATCTGTAACTGATATGGGTTGTGTTGTCTGGGCTAAAACTCCTTCATTAAACCAAAACCTGTTGGATGAATTTTATACTTAAGGTCGCTTATTTGCGGACTTTTGTAATAAAATTTTTATCCGACCATTTTTAACTCTCCAAAGACATCATTCATCTCTTGCTCAATTCTCTTCAGTTTTAGCTGTATTTTATTTTTAAATTCAGCATCTAGTGTTTCATTCAATTGGTTATAAACTGCTTCATAATCAATTTCTAAAATTGCGAAACGTTTTTCCAATTCCCTGACTTTAATTTCTTGTACTCGATTAAAAGAACGAGAAGAATTTATTGGTTTTTGCTGCATGGCTTGATTTGAAAAATCCCCAGTTTCCACTAACACAGTTATAGGCATCCTAAATGCCGCTTTGACTCCCTT
>NZ_VIKZ01000031.1:22682-37638 GCF_009711985.1 Dolichospermum sp. UHCC 0260
TGAGTAGCTTGGGCATCAATCAGTTCATCATTAGCCCAGACACCAAGATCATGTCCTTGGGGAAAGCCAAAGAGCCGGAAGGTAAGAAGATGGTACTGATTCACTAAAAAATCAGCGCCAACAACTTTACAGTTTTTATTATAAATGCGAGCAAGCGCACTTCTAAAGGTTTGAAAGTAATTTTCAGTTGACATACAATCTATAAATCCTGGTACACTGCGTTTCTCGCCCAGATGGTAAAGCGACTCTCTCCGTAGCAAGAGATGTATCTTCTGATTCCTCAATTTCCACTAGAAATTTACCGCCATTTTCTAGCTCAAATTCAACCAATTGCTTTTCTAGCATATACATATATATGATGTTAAATAGACTATGTATTGTCAAGTATACAATACATGGTCTGCTTATTGGAAAAACAAAAACTACCACTAGCAATCAATACTGTTCGTATACTAAAAACGCAGCAATTCTCATTTTGAACGAAGTGAAGAATCTCCGAGATATGGTGCTGCATTACGTTATCCTCTGTATAACATCAGTTCATGTTTCATCGGTTTTCCGTTATTACTTAGTGTGTTACACTACCACCAACGCACCCTAAGTATTTGCTCCTTGAACTTATGTTGGCAGGTATAATGACAACTCTGAACTAAATCACCTGATATTCCATGACCAACCCTCGTCAAGTTGCCTTTATCGCCCTCAAAGAAGTACACAAAGAAGCTTATGCTGGTGTTGCTTTAGACTATTGTATTTCCACCGTCCCCTTATAGCCATCAATGCGAACTTCCTGACCATCTTGCAGCAGATACGTCGCACCACGCACATCCATAACAGCAGGAATACCGTATTCACGGGCGATAATTGCCCCGTGAGAAAGTTTACCCCCAGCTTCAGCAATTAAACCCCCAGCTTGCACGAGGATAGGGGCCCAACCGGAATCTGTGTAAGGAACTACAAGGATGGTGTTTTTATCAATATCATGGGCTTCTTGCAAAGTTCGGACTACTTTCACCCGTCCTTGAATTTGTCCTTGACTGGCAGGAATACCTAATAAAATGTTGTCAGAGGGATCAATTACCGGGGCAATGGGGTGAGGAGGATTATAACCGTAAACTACGGCGGGAATTTGCGTAATTTGGCTATCTTGGAGAAATTGCGATCGCCTTTTTTCGACTAATGCCAATAAATGATTCCTAAAAGCTACATCTGAATTAATCACTAAATCACGAATTTCATCTAACTGGAGAAAGAAAATATCTCCTAATTGTGTTAATACCCTAGACTCAAGCCAAATCTGTTCCAAAGCCAAAAATGTCCACCGCAATTCAGCTAACAAGCGAGAATAAACTTCCGTTACCCGTCCTTTCAGATCAACTCGTTTTTGCACTAAATTTGCCTGTTCGGGACGGGAATCATGTAAATTTGGCAATTCAGGTGCTTGTAATAACTGGATAAATAATTGTCTAACTATTTGGGGATTTTCTCGCCAAGTGGGAACAGAAATATCTGTACCGACTTCACTTAAATAACCATAATCCTCAATCAATTCGTCAATTTCATCTAAAATTCTTTCCCCTGCGGGCGTTTCTGCCAATTGTGCAAATACTTGTTCTGGTTTAAAATCATAGTTACCAGCTATTAAGATTTGTTTAGCATCCGCAGCCAGAAGACGCATAGCTCTTAATGATGCTACCTCTGGGGTGACACTATTATCAATTTCCTCTGTCTTTGCCCCCAAAACCGCTTGGCGAATAGCTGCACTCAAAGGGGCTAAAATACTGTAGTAAGTTCCCCGATGTAATAAGTTGAGAATTAAATCTATTCTAGTTAATAATTGATCTAGTGATAATTCGGCAATGACGACATTTGATAATTGGGTTAATCCCGGAATGAAAACTTGGCGATAATCCGATTTAAAATCTTTGTCTAAATCAATTTCCCGCTTGAGTAACTTTGTTAGTCCTGGTAAATTAGCTAAAGTGGAATTTAGAGCAGGTTTACTCATACTTGCACCTCTAGTCAGAAATTCCAAACTTTCTGGAGGTAATCCCATTTCCAAAAAGATTTCTCCTAACAAGGAAGCATTAAAATAGGCTCTAGAATAATGCAATGTTGCTGTTGTGGCAAAATCTAAGCGTTTAGCACGATCACCCAAAACTATACTAAAAATTTCTCCCCACACACCACAGGTTAAAGGAGAATTAATAGACCAAGTTAAGGGGTGAATAACTCCCGGAATTACCTCAGCGGCGATTTTCCTTGTCCATAAGGGTAAAAGCGTAGTGATTGGTCTTGCCTGTAATACCCACAGATTTTGACCATCATAACTCCATTCAATGTCTTGGGGAATACCCAAATAACGTCTTTCTAAACGACGGGCTAGGTATGCAACTTGCTTAATTAATGCTTGGGGAACTTTCCCATTGCCTTCAAATTGCAGACAAGACAATTTTTCATCACCAGCAACCACGACTAGATATTGTTCTGGTGTCACTTTTCCCGATACGATTTGCGTAGGACTACCAGATACAGCTTCGATAACTACACCCTCACCCTGTTGAGAAATGGGATCTCGGCTAAAAGCTACGCCAGAGAATACGCTTTGAACTTGTTGCTGAATGAGTACCCCCATTGCCGCATCCTCTGAACTGCTGCGACGGCGATATTCGACGGCACTGGGATGATTATAGGAGGCTTGGACTTGAGCGATCGCTTGTCGCAGTTCTGCCTTACTGATCACATTTAAAATTGTTTCATACTGTCCCGCTGCTGATGCCTGTTGTGAGTCTTCCCCAATGGCAGAAGAACGCACTACTAAAGGTGAAAGTTGTGATGGTTGCAGAAAATCAATTAAAGGTGTGGGATCATCATCAGGAGATAATACCCAACCTTTCGGAACTGCATAACCCCAACGTTTAAGTTGCGATAATGTTGCAGATTTAGCTCCTACGACTTCCCCATCTAAGTCATCATCTAAAGTAATAATCTTCTCCTCATGATTTAAATATGCCATCATTGGTTGAGATTCTGGATTTGCTTCCTCAACTGGGAGATTTAAATCATCAGGAATTTGGTTATAAATCCAGTAAATTAATGCCGACAAGGCAAAAGCAGCGATAATTCTGGCTATATCCTGGGAATGGACAATCCCCACAAATAGGGGAAATATGACTAATACCCCTAATTTAATTGTTTCTTTAGAGCGAGTAATCAAAAAGCCAATAGCTGCAAGTAAGCTAACAAAGGCAGCTACCAAAGGATCATGTGCCAGCAATCCCCAAGCGACGTTTGTTGTTCCTGCCCCTTTAGTAGCCACGTATCTACCGATAACCAAGGCAATTAAAGCAATAATTTCGGAGAATGGTTGTGAAGGAAAACAATATTGGGCAATTGTGACAACAGCAACGCCCTTGACGGCTTCAGAGACGACACAGATGCTTCCTGCTAATTTACCACCGTGATAAAATGCCGCTGCAACGCTAATATTTCCTGTCCCCATATTGGCTAATTTTTTACCACTCAGGGCATAAGTAATCCAGGAAATGAGCGGTATTGCCCCTAACAGTGGACAAAAAATTAAAATAATTAAGATCCCAAAAAAATTAATCATTATTTTATAATCTAAAATTTTAGAGCGGAAATTTCTCAGTTTGTTGTTAACAAAAATAACTATTTACTATATAGGACACTAGAGAGCAATGGTAGTCTTACTTGCTAGTGTCCTGAATTGTTATTCTCGGAATCTATCCTAGTGCATAAGCACCAGTAAGCGCCCATAGAATCAGTCCAGCAATTGATCCTAAAAGTACCACAGTGGAGATGGTAATTAGTTTAGGTGAATCTGCACCTTCAAATTTCATAATTCCGCGATTTAAATCGGACATTGTTTTCTAAGCCTCCTTGATTACAGGGCTAATCTGTCCGTTCTGATTTTAATCCTTCTGTTGCCAGATGGTGTTAAATTCTCATTACGATTTTTTTTCAGCTTGGCTACAGCAGGTAATAGCGGATTTATTTTTTAATTGTTTGTGCTGTGACCATGAGAATTAGTGTTTATTTCTTTCTCTATAGAGAAATTGAGAAGTTGCATAAATTAAAATTTGATTTATCTACTTTTTACCGAATTTAATAAACTAAATCATAGCCCCCTCCTCGCAAGCGGGGAGGGGTTCTTTATTGCCGAAAAGATTAATTATCCTTAATCCAAAGTGCTAAACCACCACCACGACCACGGGCAGCAATCAAGTTTTCGGTAATTAGAAAGAAAGCAAAAAAAGGTAATTTAGCTATAGGTTGGTTATCAAAGTTCCCACTTTCAACTTTACCAGAGCGAATTTGTTTATTGACAAACATCCAATTAAATAAACTAATTTGCATTTGGGTAAAATCAAAAGCCAATAAATTCTTTTTTCCTAAATATTTTATTGGTCCTGTGAGTTTCAATAAAATCCCTCCCAATTGGACCTGATTAGCAATTTCCCCCTTTCCTAAAGTCTGTTCTTCTGTGCTACTAAAACAAAGATGAATTTTCGTAAATTTCGGGACATACCAACCCTTACCTAAAATAATTCCGCCCCGGTTTCTAACTTTTTTAGTCCCAGTAGCAAAACAAAGTCGCCATTTACCACCCAGAGATTCAAAAGGGTAATTTAACTTTTGTAGCTTTGCGGTTTTTTCCGCTTCCAGCAACGCATTTACTATTACTTCAGCCGAGGGAACTTGATTTCCTTCCCGGTACGCAGTAGCAGCACGGGATAAGGAGGTGATAAAGTCAGAAGGGGAATGAGATATTAAATTAGCTGTCATAAAAGTATTATTGATGTAAGTATTGCTATGTTTTTTTATAACCTAACTAAATTCTAACGTTTATTTAATTAGCTTCTTAATTAGAGTATAATGAATATACGATTTTTAGCTAATAATTTTAGTCGCTAGAAACTCAAGTAATTGTTTGTGGTTTGGGAAGTGTAATAACTCACCTGTAGATATAAAGAGGTGGAATAATGGACACTAGAAAACTCCTGAAGTCATATAAATCAGGAGAAAGGAATTTCTCTGGCATAAATCTGCACCAAGCTAAGTTAAATCATGTTGATTTGAGAGGAATAAATTTAGAAGCAGCAGATTTAAGCGGTGCTGATCTTAGTAGGGCAAATTTAAGCGATTGTAATCTTAGTAGAGCAAATTTAACTAATGCTGATTTAAGTAGAGCAAATTTAGAAAATGCAAACTTAAGTGAAGTCAACTTAATTGGTGCTGATTTAACCAGAGTCAGCCTCAAAAAAACTAACCTGAGTCGTGCTGATTTGCGAACTGCAAATTTAACTTCAGCAAACTTGGTAGGTGCAAACCTTAGTCAAGCAGAAATGAGTGGTGCTGACTTTACCGGTGCAAATCTCCATAAAGCCAATTTAATTGATAGTAATATCAATGAAGCCGAATTAATGGGTGTTGATTTAACAACAACTATCATAACTGAACTTGAGATAACTGGAGAAATTTTGCATATAGGTTTATCCCATAAATGGATAACTTGGGCTGGTAGTTATTGATATTTTGACAACCTGGCAAAATCAATATAACACCAATTTGAAAAAAGCATGAAATAAATAGATTAACATAGGCGGGGTTACTCGCCTTTTATGTGATCATAATTTGTATTATTTGAGATTTTTAATTTATTTAAATAACACTTCAATTTTTGTCTTACCTTCTTCCTATCTCCTTTCTGCCTCCGCGCCTCTGCGTGAGATCTAAAAATGTGATTCATTTATCTAAAAATGCCTGTAAAAAGCTGACAAGAATTTTTAATAAGTAAAATGTCCGCGAGGGCGGACATTATTAGGGCTTCTGTCACTTTTATTGGCTACAATCATGTCTGGAACATGATGTTTTTATTGTTGATGATCAGAATAAAAAAATCAAGTCTTTTTCCGATATAAACTAGACATAATTAAGTGGATTATATCTTAGAGGAGTCAGGAGTCAGGAGTCAGGAGTCAGGAGAAAGAAAGAAGAAGGAAGGAGAAGGAAGGAGAAAGAAGGAGAAAGGAAAAAGGACAAAAGAGAAAGAAAGAAGAAGGAAGGAGAAAGGAGAAAGGACAAAAGAGAAAGAAAGAAGAAGGAAGGAGAAAGGAGAAAAGAAGGAGAAAGGAAGAAGGATATTATTATTCATATAAAAAACATCATTCTTCAGAGTTATATCTGCGGGAAGTATAAACCCAAATATGATTATCCTGCTGAATTTGTCGCGTGTGGGAAGAACCGATAATAATGACAGTTCGCATATCTGCTAATGCTGGTTCTAACTCTTCCAGGGTAATTACCTTAACTTCTTCTCCCTTCCTCCCTAGATTTCGTCCTAAGACGACTGGGGTATGAGGTTTGCGGTGTTCCATTAAAATCTTTTTCGCGGCTGCTAGTTGCCAAGTGCGTTCTTTTGATACAGGATTATAAAAAGCAATCACAAAATCACTTATAGCCGCAGCGGTAATGCGTTGAGCGATAATTTCCCAAGGTTTTAAAATGTCAGAGAGAGAAATCACACAGAAATCATGCCCCAAAGGCGCACCAATCCTGGCTGCTGCGGCTTGCATAGCAGAAATACCAGGAGCGACTTGAATATCAATTGTTTGCCATTCTGGTTGATGATATTGCTCTAAAACCTCAAAAACAGCCGCTGCCATTGCGTAAATACCGGGGTCACCGGAAGATACAACTACGACATATTTTCCCTCTGCGGCTAACTCTAAGGCCTGATATGCCCTTTCTGCTTCTACTCGATTATCTGATTCATGAACGCGCTTACCATCGGCAAGATGTCCAATTAAATTAATATAGGTTTTATAACCAACTAAATCCGTTGCTGCTTCTAGAATTTCTTTTACTTGCGGTGACATCCATTGAGATGCACCTGGACCTATACCAATAATAGCTAATTTTCCCTGGGGTTGTCCTGTGGTGGGGTTAATAATTTTAGTTGATATGGCGATCGCTATCTTGGCAGGATGATACACTAAACAATTAGAGCTAGGATTGCCCAAATTTTCGGTAACTTGAATAATTAACTCACCATTTTCATCAATAGGTAAATTACTCTCACTCAACCAAGGTGCTGTTCCCTCTAACCTAACTTTTCCCCCCGCTAATAAATCAGCAATAAATTTTTTCCCATGTTCTGGGTTAGCTAAATGATATCCAGAGGGAGGAGACAACAAAGCAGTATGAAAGCGGATATCTCCTGTGGTGGTAATTGCTGGTTTTATATTAAGTGCTTCCCCGACTTGACGCGCTAAATCATTAACACCATTTAAACCACCCAAAAGTGGAACTACAGCACTACCATCTTCCGCTACAGCTAAAACTGGCGGTTCTTGTCCTTTGTCAGTCAATAAAGGTGCAATTGTTCTAATAAGAATACCAGCCGCACAAATACCAATTATGGGTGTACCAGCGGCGAATAATTCTCGCACAGTTTCGCCAAAATTGCTAAAGCTAATATCAACATCATGAGTACGATTAACTAAACCATATAGTTTCGCACCGGGGAAGACATTGGTAATTTTTCGCCCCACCATAACGCTATTCTGACTCAAAACCACAACCGCAGGGGCTACCCTTGTATTCATAGAAAATCCTAATCCTGTAAACCCTTAAACCTTTGCGCCTTTGCTTCTTTGTACCTTTGCGCGAAACATAATTTGTGACAACTACAACTTACTTTTAGTAGGAATCACAATCATAGAAAAATAAGGTACATCTTCTGGATTAACTTCATCAAGGGGCAATATCCGCTGTTGTGTGCTTGTAGCCCGTTCAATGTATCTAGCCCGTGAAGCTAGTCCTAATTCATGGAGAAGATTCCTAATTTTCGGAAAATGACGACCAAGTTTCATAATCGCCGCAGCATCAGTAGATAAAAGCTGACTAGTGAGAACTTCTACTGGTAATGGTGCAGGTAAAACCGTCAGGACATCATTGTAATAGGTGAATGGTAAACCCAAAGCCACCGGACAGGCCATAAGTGAGGAAACTCCGGGGACGACTTCCGTTTTGTACTTATCAGATAACCGAGTGAAAAGGTACATAAATGAACCGTAGAAAAACGGATCTCCTTCACAGATAACCACCACATCCCGACCTGCTGCTAAATGGTCAGCAATAGGTTGAGTTTCTTGGTCATAGATAGATTTAGCCTTTTCTGGTTCTAAGGCGCGAGGCAGATGAAATGCTACCTCAATCTGACTATTATCCAAGTATGAAGAAACGATTTTTCTGGCAATACTTTCTTTATCTGTAGCTGATTGATAAGCGATAACTGGGGCAGAACGGAGGAGACGCAAGGCTTTTAAGGTGATGAGTTCAGGGTCTCCAGGTCCCACACCAATTCCATAAAGACGACCTCCAGAGTTAGTCATTACTCTTCCTCACTTGCTAAAGCGTTAACAGCAGCCGCAGCGATCGCACTTCCGCCCCGTCTACCATGTAAAGTCATAAATGGGACATTGCGGCTATCTGCGGCCAATGCGACTTTTGACTCGACTGCACCCACGAAACCAACAGGAAAGCCCAATATTAACGCCGGTCTGGGGATACCTTCGTCCAGCATTTCCAATAGCCTAAATAGGGCTGTGGGGGCATTCCCAATCACCACAATTGCCCCTTCTATATGGAAACGCCAAAATTCTAAAGCCGCTGCTGACCTGGTATTTCTTAATCTTTTGGCTAATTGTGGCACTTCAGGATCATTCAGGGTACAGAGAACTTTATTATTTTTGGGTAATCTTTTTCTGGTAACACCTTCCGCTACCATGTAAGAATCACACAAAATCAGTGAACCACCAATTAGGGCTTTTTTTCCGGCTTCTACCGCTGTAGATGAATATTCTAAGTCATTGACAATATCCGTCATTCCACAGGCGTGAATCATGCGAACAGCAACTTTCGCTACATCTTCAGGGAATCTTTCCAGATTGGACTCTGACCGAATAATTGCAAAGGAATTACGATATATTTCGTTACCATCACGGATGTAATCAAACATGAGATCTTTAGGTTGTAAAGGTTAAATTGGACTGTGATTTTTGTGATTTATTTGATTAAGATGATTAGATAAGTACCTGTGCAATATTAATTTCCTATTTTTTTATTCTGTATCCTTGATTGGATAAAGCATACAGACAAATGAAATGTGAAATATATTTGGCATTAATACTTAAATAATTGATTTAATTGGTGGCTGTGACGCTGAATAAATTGTCCAAAGGTTTCTTGTAAATTTAGACGTTGTTTTTGATACACTGCCAACATTTCTGGAATCAAAATCGGAATTTTCGCTATAGTCACATATTCATAAAGTAAATGACCCAAAACATAAACTTGATAGCCAGGGGTTTCTGTGGTAATACCAAGTAAAGTAATATCAGCTTGTGTGTGTTGAGCGCAAGATTTGCTACAACCACTAAAGTGGATATTGACTGAAGAATCTAGAATCATCAGACTGTCCAGGTATTTTACCAAATTTAAGGCATCATCTTTAGTTTCTGTGGCCGCAGCAGCACAACCCCGTTTCCCGGAACAAGCTACTAAAAAACTTTTGATGTCGGTTGGTGATGAGTTTAAACCTAAATTGGTAATTTCTTGCTCAACTTCGCTAATTTGGTTTTGGGGAATATCGGTTAATAGTAAGTTTTGCCAAGGTGTTAACCTGATATTACCATCACCATATCTTTTGGCAATATTCGCTAAACTCCTCATTTGCCACGTTTCTAATCTTCCCAATGGTAAGACTATGCCAATATAATATAATCCGGTTTGGCGTTGGGAATGAATGCCAATATGAGTTTTTTCTCGCAGAGGCGCAAAGGCACGGGGAGGAGTTTTTGTAATTTTCAGTATAGCTGGTTTGAGGTGTTGTTGGACTTGATGAAGATATTCTTTAACTGTGATGTTATTGATTATTTCTCGTAAACGTAATTTGCGACGGTTTTTGGTGTCTATGTGTTTGAGGTAAGTTTCTGCTAATGCTTCTAAAACTGTGATTGTCTCTTCTGGTTTGAATACAATTCCTGTGTCTTTTGCTGGTTCTCCTTTTTCTCCATAGCTGAGATATAACCGCAAATATACATTGCTATTATTTAATTCTGCTGCCAATATAATATCATTGGCTTGATATCTTACGGAAACTTTGCCTCCACTATCGAAGCAAACGCTAAATTTTGCAGACAATTCACCAAGCTGAGAATGTGCGGTAATATATTCTTCCCAAGCTTTCACTAAGGAACGAGTATCTATTAATTCTTCTGTATCAATACCCGCTGTGGGATTGGTCATGATGTTGCGGATATGATCTATCTTGGCATTGGTAGAAGCTAAACCTAATGCTTGGAATTTTTTCAGAACTTCAATATTTATGCTTTGTTGAATTTCTCTAATTTGAATATTAGCGCGGTTAGTAATCTCAATATAGCCACTACCATGATTATCAGCAATATCTGCAATAGTCTGAAATTGTTGATAATTGATGATTCCCCCTGGTATTCTTAGACGATAAAGAAGACCGTCTTGGGCTGGTGTGCTGTAAAATAATCCTGGACAAGCGGTAAATGGAATTTGCAAAATTATAACTCCTTCTCTGTGTGACGCAGAGACAGAATGGAAGTGAACACTTGAGAGTTAGCATTCTGACTTACTCAATGTGAGATTTTTAATTAAACTTCAATCACCTCAAATTGCTTTACAGTTGCGGCACAGTCTCGGAATTGAACCGAAGTTTCCTAACTCTCAGATATAGCAGTTTACCATGAGATGGTATTTTTGGCTATTGTCAATCAATTTTGTTTCGCGCAATCTCTCTTAGAGATCCCGAAGGGTAGTCGCAAAGGAGCAAAGACGCAAAGGTAAGAGTTTAAACCCACATTTCGCAAATTCTTGATATCTTTAGGAATGTGGATTAATTTTATTACTCCCGTTATTTCATCATAAACAATGAATTTGACAGGATATTTTTGTAGAACTTTCTGGAGCAAAATTTCTCCAAATATTGATAAATACACGAAATATTCAGTAATTTAAAAAATATTGTCTACTTTATATGATATTTATATAGAAGAGTTAAATTCATTTAAATGACAGAACCTCCTAAAATTGTCACATTTAGGAGGCTGTCTTAGAAGATAAAATTAATTTCTTTACGCCAGGGTCGTAACTCGGTCAAACGAGACATAGGACGGTCTGGAGTTCACACCATCAAACATAACAAAAATTATAATATTTGTCAATGCCTGAACCTAAACTAACAGAGGATGACCTAAAAGATATTATACTGGCTTTTTCAGAAGCTCGCATGAAACCATATCTCAATGCGACCAATAACAGTTATAGTGATGCGATCAGAATATATGAAATCAATACTAAACTTTGTGAGGCAATGTATCCCAGTTTACATACTTTAGAAATTAGCCTTCGTAACCAAATGAACACTGTATTATCAGTCAAATATGATAATGATTGGTTTACTAACGGAAACATTCAGTTAGAAAAATATGAACGAGATACAATTAATTCTGCTTTGATAAAATGCAAGAATAATTTAAACAACTTAATTCCTGAACTGAATTTTGGATTTTGGAAAAGCTTAATCAACCAGCGATTTTATCAAAGTACAATATGGAATCCTTGTAGCAAACAAATATTTAAATATGCTCAAAAATCTGAGCTAAATATAATTGATATAAGATTAAAAATAAGAAAAATACTTAAATTACGTAATCGCACTTTTCATCACGAACCTATTTGGAATTACCTAAATATTGACATTGTACATCGTGACATTCATTTTTTTATTAATTTGATTAATCCGAAAGTTGGCAATTGGTTAAGAGAATATGATCGCTTTCCAGAAATATATGAAATTACATCAAACCAGCTTGATTTGATAAAAATTTATCCAAATAAGAAATTCTCATAAAAGAGTTTCACTGTGAACATAAAAGATGTTTATTACTAGCAAAAAACAGAAAATTATAAATTTATTTATGCAAAAATGGTTATCAATTATCGGTATCGGTGAAGATGGTTTAGCAGGGTTAAGTCCCATAGCTGTTTCCTGCTTAAATAAAGCTCAAATTATCTTTGGTGGGGAACGTCATCTTTCCATGTTACCCCCTGACGACAACCGGGAAAAAATTTCCTGGAAATCACCTTTTACAACTTCCATAACTGAAATTATTAGTCGTCGTGGTCAAGCAGTTTGTATTTTAGCTAGTGGCGACCCTTTATGTTATGGTGTGGGTGCAACTATTCTTAAAGATATTAATATTTCGGAAATTACAATTATTCCCGCACCTTCCGCTTTTAGTCTGGCTTGTTCTCGATTAGGATGGTCATTAACAGACGTGGAAACTTTAAGTTTATGTGGTCGTCCGGTTTCTTTACTGCAATCTTACATTTATCCCGGTGCAAAATTATTAATTTTAAGTGAGGGAAAAAATACTCCTGGTCATGTGGCGGAAATTTTAATAAATCGCGGTTATGGTAATAGTCAAATTACCGTTTTAGAAAAAATGGATAATATTGAAGAAACCATCATAACAGATATCGCTACTAACTGGCAAGGAAAAAATATTGCGGCTTTAAATACTATTGCGGTGGAATGTATTGCTGATAGGGGAATTGTGGGTTTATCGAGGTTTCCCGGTTTACCTGACAATGCTTTTCATCATGATGGACAATTGACGAAAAGGGAAGTCCGGGCGGTGACTTTATCGAGTTTAGCACCTTTACCGGGGGAGTTGCTTTGGGATGTGGGGGCTGGTTGTGGTTCTATTTCTATAGAATGGTTGCGAAGTGATAGAAGATGTCGAGCGATCGCTATTGAACAAAATTCCACTAGACTAAATTATATTGCTGATAATGCGGCTGCTTTGGGAACACCAAATTTACAAATTATGGCAGGTAAAGCGTTAGAAGTTATCCCAAATTTACCAGCACCAAACGCAATTTTTATTGGTGGTGGTGTGACAGAAGCGAAAATTCTAGAAAATTGCTGGAATGGGTTACTTCCTGGGGGGAGAATGGTCGTTAATGTTGTCACATTAGAGGGTGAACTGATTTTATATCAATGGTATGAAAAAGTGGGAGGAAACTTTACCCGCATTGCTATTCAACGCGCAGAACCTATTGGTAAATTTCTAGGTTGGAAATCCATGTCTCCTGTGACTCAATGGGTAGGAGTGAAAAATTGACCGAAAAGACGAGACACAAGCCCCGTCCTTCCAGGACAGCTTTATGTTAAAATTTGGTCATAGTCGCCATAGGGCATTGGGAGACTTTAAACGGACATGGAGGGACGATAAGACCACTTGTGGCTGTTCTGGCGAAGTGTCAAGTGTTTCCCCGCACCTTCAGGTTGGTGAGTATGTCAAAATTAGAGATCTAGACAAAAGTACAAACAAAACTAGTAGTTTGTCAAGATAAAAATGATGGACTGTAGTGTGAGCGTCTCGCTCACGCGGGCAAGATGCCTGCACCACCTGTAGTCTCGCTTACGCGGGCAAGATGCCCGCACTACCAAAAACCCGTCAAAATAAATTTGACAGACTACTAGATAGAAGTAATAACGCATTTCCCCAATCAGTCTTTGTTGGTAAGTGTCTATATTCAGCTAGATAAAGATGTTGTTTGTATTTTACTCCACTTTAACCAACTTTTGTGATTTTTTCGTGCAATTATTCTTCAAGTCAGATATCATGAATTTTCTACCGCTACGTGCAAAAAGTGGATTATAAAGAATTATCTGATGTTCTCAACAACAGTGCTAGGCTTGACTGTATTCGGGACAATGGCACGATAAAATTCTATAACGATAAATTGCGATAAAGGTCTAAATGGCAGAAACACTATTTTTCAACGCCCTGCGGGAAGCTATTGACGAAGAAATGTCCCGCGATTCTAGCGTATTCATTCTGGGTGAAGACGTAGGACACTACGGCGGTTCTTATAAGGTTACTAAAGATTTACACCAAAAATATGGTGATTTGCGAGTTTTAGATACCCCCATTGCGGAAAATAGCTTTACTGGGATAGCTGTAGGGGCGGCTATGACTGGGTTAAGACCGATTATTGAAGGCATGAATATGGGCTTTCTGCTCCTGGCCTTCAACCAAATTTCTAATAATGCGGGGATGTTACGTTACACTTCCGGTGGTAACTTTAAAATCCCGATGGTGATTCGTGGGCCTGGGGGTGTGGGTAGACAGCTTGGTGCGGAACATTCCCAACGTCTTGAAGCTTATTTCCAAGCTGTTCCCGGTTTAAAAATTGTGGCTTGTTCCACACCTTATAACGCTAAAGGATTACTGAAAGCAGCTATCCGCGATGATAACCCTGTGTTATTTTTTGAACACGTTTTACTTTATAACTTAAAAGAAGACCTGCCAGAAACAGAATATGTGCTACCGCTAGATAAAGCTGAAGTTGTCCGTCCAGGTAAGGATGTGACAATTCTCACTTATTCGCGGATGCGGTATCATGTGCTGCAAGCTGTGAAAGTTTTGGAAAAACAAGGTTATGATCCAGAAGTTATTGACTTAATTTCCTTGAAACCTCTTGATTTTGAAACTATTGGTGCATCAATTCGCAAGACTCACCGGGTGATTGTTGTGGAAGAGTGCATGAGAACTGGGGGTATTGGTGCAGAATTAGTTGCTTCTATTAATGACCGCTTATTTGATGAATTAGATGCACCTGTGTTGCGGCTTTCTTCTCAAGATATCCCCACACCTTACAATGGTAATCTTGAGCGTCTAACTATTATCCAACCAGAGCAAATCGTCGAAGCAGTCCAGAAAATGGTGGCTTTGCGAATTTAGGAAGTTGTCAGTTGTCAGTTGTTCGTTGTTAGTAGGGGCGAAGCATTTGGAAGATAAATTATCGATCATTGCAAAAAATAGTT
>NZ_VIKZ01000031.1:37767-54119 GCF_009711985.1 Dolichospermum sp. UHCC 0260
CCAATGACCACTGACCACTGACCACTGACCACTGACTACTGACCAAATTTATCCTCACAACTGACAAAAAGAACGTTATTATAACCTTTGTCAGTTGTGAGTGATGGTATGCAAAAACAGCGATCGCTATTAGCGTTAATTATAGTTTTGGTCATCGCCGCTATTACGGTGATTGTGACAATTCCTGTGCCCTTGGGACTAGACTTACGAGGTGGGTCACAGCTTACAATTCAGGTGAAACCAACGGCGGAAATTCCCCAAATCACCGAAAGAGAATTGGAAGCTGTAAAAAAAGTAGTGGAAGGGCGGATTAATGGTCTTGGTGTTTCTGAGCCATTAATTCAAACTATCGGTACAGATAAGATTTCCGTACAACTACCTGGTGTCAATGATCCAGAACAAGCAGAACGGGTATTAGGCGGTACGGCGCAATTAGAGTTCCGTGTCCAAAAACCGAATACAGAAACTCAACTTTTTGCTCTTCAGGTAACAAAAAATGACCTGAAAACCAAGCGCGAAGACTTGAAAAAGAGTAAAGATCAAGCAGCAATTGATCAAAATAAGCAAGAGTTTGATCAAAGTAATCAAGCAGTTGCGGAATTGTTTGAAAGTACCAATCCACCATTAACTGGTAAATATCTCCAGGATGCCTACGGTCAGCCCACTCAAGGCAATAACTGGGATGTGGCTATCCGTTTTGATCAAAAGGGTGGTGAACTCTTTGCTGGACTCACAAAAGACCTCGCTGGCACTGGTCGTGGTATCGGTATTTTCCTTGATAATGAACTGATCAGTTCACCTAGTGTAGGTGTAGAATTTGCTGCTACTGGGATTACTGGCGGTTCTGCGGTAATTACAGGTCGTTTTCAAGCCCAAGAAGCCAATGATTTAGGCGTACAATTACGCGGTGGTGCATTACCTGTTCCTGTGGAAATTGCGGAAAGAAGAACGGTAGGGGCTACTTTAGGAAAAGATAGTATTCAAAGAAGTATCTACGCTGGTATTGGTGGTCTGATTTTAGTATTAATATTTATGGTGTGGTACTATCGCCTACCGGGAATGATAGCCAATGTTTCACTAATAATTTACTCCATACTGACTTGGGCTACCTTTTGTTTACTGAGTGTCACCCTCACTTTACCAGGAATTGCGGGTTTTATTCTCAGTATCGGTATGGCAGTTGATGCTAACGTTTTGATTTTTGAACGCACCAGGGAAGAACTACAATCAGGTAAATCTTTGTATCGTTCCGTAGAATCCGGTTTTTACCGCGCCTTTTCTAGTATTTTGGATAGTAACGTTACTACCTGGATTGCTTGTGCTGCATTATTTTGGTTAGGTTCAGGACTAGTTAAAGGCTTTGCTCTGACCTTAGCTTTAGGCGTAGGGGTGAGTATGTTTACCGCAATTACTTGTAGTCGCACATTGATGTTTTTAGTTATTTCCATTCCCTCTTTGCGGAATCCAAACCTTTATGCTCCTAATGTGCCAGTAACAAATAAGACAGGAGTGGCACGATGAGATTAGATATTAACAAAGCCCGGGTTACTTGGTGGACTATTTCCGCTGTTATTATTCTGGTCGGTATCATTTCCATGGTGATATCTTCCTTAAATCCCAGCATTAAAGCGCCTCTGCGTCCCAGTTTGGACTTTATTGGGGGAACAAGGTTGCAATTTGTCCGGGACTGTGGCCAACCTGGTAACTGTGACCAGCCAATAGATATTAATCTGGTGCGAGAAGTGGCTAAATCCCAGGGACTTGGAGATAGTAGTATTCAGTTAATCTCGGAAAATGGCCAAGAAAATGGCATTACTATTCGCACAAAAAACCTGGAAACAGAACAGCGGACAAAGTTGCAAACTGCCTTAACTGAAAAAATCGGCGTTTTCGACCCGCAAAAAAACCAAATTGATTCCGTTGGTGCGACTTTAGGAAAGGAATTATTTACTTCGGGAATTTTAGCTTTGATAGTTTCCTTTGTGGGGATTACTATCTACATGGCTTTTCGGTTTCAATGGGACTATGCCTTGTTAGCTATTGTGGCGTTGTTTCACGATATTTTGATTACAACTGGAGTTTTCTCAATTTTAGGCTTAGTTTTCGGTGTTGAGGTAGATAGTCTTTTCATTGTTGCTTTGTTAACTATCACAGGGTTTTCAGTCAATGATACTGTGGTAATTTATGACCGCATTCGGGAAACTATTAAACTTCATCCTGAACAACCAATTGCTGAGGTTGTTGATGATGCTGTTAACCAAACTTTATCTCGGTCAATCAACACGACTTTAACCACCTTACTGACATTAACTGCTATTTTCCTATTTGGTGGAGAAACGCTCCATTATTTCTCTCTAGCTTTAATTGTCGGCTTTATAATGGGGGCTTATTCTAGTATTTTCATTGCGAGTACACTCCTGATTTGGTGGCGAGAACGCAGTCAAAATTACCAAGTTGAACCCCCTGTGACTTCTCCAGAAAGTTAAATTCAGTCATGGAAAATACCTCGTTCCTAGCCTCTGGCTGGGAATGCCTAATTTGAGGCTGGAGCCTCCTTGTCACTAGCGGCAGAGCGGCAATAATAAACATTCCCAGTCGGAGACTGGGAACGAGATTTTAGAGTTTTTTGTAGGCGCAAGCTATACTCTTCCTATGGATAAACCCGAAGAACCACAAATTGAGGTAGAAGAATTGGGAGTAGATTCTGCTTTTACTCAACAAATCCAAAAGCTACATCAGCTTACAGTATACGGCAGATGGTTATTTGCCGGCTGTTTGTGGCTAATAATAGCCCCTGTTTGCCTGTGGGATTTACGGGTGGAAATTTCCTTGTTACAACAATATTTTACTTGGGTAGGATTACGGTATGCACTAATTTTTCATCCTCTATCTGCCCTGGGTTTAAGTTTGTGCATAAGTGTGACAACTTCTGTTTTAGTTTGGCAAAGTCGCAACATTCTGTGGGGATTACCATTGGCAGAACAGGAAAAATTAAAAAAGCAAGTTTATCGTATTCGTCAACAAGGATCTTCTCACCCTCTATGGAAGTGGGTTTGTCAATGAACAGGGAAGATTGATTAAAAAAGAGTTTTTTAATTTTTAATTCTTAATTTTTAATTGAACTGTTGCATATACATATACAGGTTTAGTAATTTCTAGGAAAATATGCCATAACAGAAACAAATATCTTAGGATAAATGGGTGTTTATAGATGAAATATTCTCAGATTCAATTTAGCCACAGTCATGCGGATATTGATCTTTACCAACTCCAAGAACTGTTTAATCTGTCCGCTTTTTGGGCAAAAGGACGAAGTATTAAGGATTGGGGTATAGCTATTGCTAATAGTGAACCTGTGATTTCTGTCTGGGAGAAGGAATTATTAATTGGCTTTGCAAGAGCGACTTCTGATGGTATCTATCGCGCTACAATTTGGGATGTTGTGATTCATCCAGAATATCAAGGTAATGGACTAGGTAGCAAGTTGGTAGAAACTGTTTTAAGTCATCCGCGAATGCAAAAAGTAGAGCGTGTGTATTTGATGACAACTCACCAGCAGGAATTTTATGAGAAGATTGGTTTTCAAGCAAATAACACAACAACAATGGTGCTATACAATCAATCTAATTTTGATTTTGTTCCTGGAGAGATTCAACTTCAGGAGTCGTTAGAGGCATAGATATTTGCCATCTTGTTAACTGTGATTTTTCTTCCTGATTGGTGGGGAAAGGCAAAATTTCTAACTTTCCTCCCATCAATTCTACTAAACTTTGATGAAGTGAAAGTTTCATTCCTGGTGACAGAACTATATTTTTCTGAGTTGTCTGATTTTCAGCTATCATCAAATCTATAGATTCACTTGTAACTACAGTTTCAGTGGGTACATCTAAGCAGATATTTACATAATTATCTGTAGGTTGTAGATGACTAGAAAGATAAATATTCCCTGCTTCCATTTGAGCAATTGTTGTATCTATCAAGTTTATTAATACTTGTTTGAGCCAACGGGAATCTGCTAAAATGTAAATTTTTGGATCTGGTGGTGATAAAGTAAAAGGATAATTACGATTGACTGCTAATAGATAAGTTAAGTTATAAATTTCTTGTAAAAATTCAGATAATTGCAAAGTTTCAATATCTAATTTATTTCTACCAGATTCAATTTTAGAAACATTCAGAATTTCATCAATTAGTTTTAATAACTTGAGAGATTTTTCGTGAGCTTGTCCGACAAATTCCCGTTCTTCTTGGGGATTGTCACATAAATCTGTCAAAATCAATTGATGTAATCCGATTATACTCCCTAATGGCGATCGCAATTCATGGCTAATTCGGGCTAAAAAACCTGCTTGAAACTGACTCATTTCTTTGGACTGATAATAGGCTAATTGAGTTTGTTTCAATTCTTGTAAAAGTTGGTTTTCTTGCTGTTGTGGAGCATTTTGAATGGGAATGGATGCAGATTTTGTAGGCTGAAGGAATAATCTACAAATACCTATTCCTAATCCTATTCCTGCTCCTAAATATAGCCAGTTACTAAAATTCATAATTATCTAATTTAATACTACCTTGTCGTAAAATCTGCCAATTGTTCCCTGTCCATTTAGCAACGGTGGAAGGTATTCCCAAACCTTGGTATTCTGTTGATTCTAATGTTAAAACCTCTGGAAATTGAGCTTCTATGGCTGCTTTGGTTTCTAAAGCTGGTTGTCCTGATAAATTAGCGCTAGTTGTCGCCATTGGCCCAGTTTGCGCCAAAATAGTTTGAGCAACTGGATGATTTGGGACTCTAATCCCAATGGTAGTTGGTTCAACAGGGTTCATGACGGTGGGAATTTTGTCACTAGCTGGTAAAACTAAAGTTAATGCACCTGGCCAATGTTGATTAACAATTTTTTGCCAGATTTGATATTCTCTTTGGCTACCTTGAACATAATCCCATAAATCTTCAGCTTTGGCAGCCATTAAAATTAAAGGTTTATCGAAACTGCGTTGTTTCGCTGCATAAATTAATTCTGCTTGTACTGGTATGGTGGCTAATGCGGGGACGGTATCTGTGGGGAAACTAATGAGTTTTCCAGCTTTTGCAGATTCTATCAGGACTGATAATGAAAGGTTCATAAAGATGGTTTTTCTGCTGGTGTTTTGAGTTGGGGATGATTTTTTTGATATTATTATTATCATAGTAGAAATGGAGTTTAAAAACATGACTCAACTAACACCAAAACAACCAGCGAGAAGAGGAAGAATTTTCCCGGAACTGACTTTATCACCGGAAGAATTAGCTAGACGTAAGGCTGAAAATGAGGCAGAGTATCAACGTTATCGAACAATTTTTGAGCGTGTACGTCCTAAATTGATCAAAATCCCAGACTTTTTAGATGAAGGAGGCATGAGTCCAGAAATGTATCCAGAAATTGGTACAACCATAGGCGCGGTTGTAGTTGGATATAACGAGAGTAATTTTCGAGAAGTATATTTAAGTGCAAAACCTAGTGTACTGCATAAAGCTCTTGTACCTTTGAAGATTCCTGCTTTAGCTAGTTAAAGCTAATTGACTTTGCACCTCAGTTTACAAGGGATATGTTGCATGGAAGCAAGAATCCGTAGTAATATAAGTTGTTAGTTAGGGAATTTGTCTGAATCAGGATGTCCAGGATTTAAGGATTTACAGGATGAAGATAGAATTTTATCACTAACTACGTATCAATATGTGTACAAGTCTTGAATTAATAATTAGCAACTTGGGTTAGTATCAACTATGCTGAAAAAGGAAACTTTTCTAAAAAATATTACGCGTGGACTTATTCAATTAAAAGATTCAACAGAATATTACGCAGTGTTAAACCTCTACGATCAGCATATTATTGCTGAATATTTTGTTGTCAAGCTACTAAATATAATATATGGTTATAACTTAATTAATTTAAATTCTCAGGATAAATCATGCGCTGCAATTGATTTGGGTGACTACGAGAGAAAACTTTGTTTTCAAGTTACATCTACTTCTCTTAAAAACCATCGAAAGAAAATACAAGACACAATAAATAAATTTATTGGAAATAAAAAATATCAAGATTTTGATCATCTGAAATTTTTATTTTTGGGAGACAAGCAGGAAACATATCGAAGGGGATTTAATACCCAAAATTTATTTACATTTGATCCAAAGAAGGATGTTATAAATTTAAAGGATTTAATACGTGAATTAAAATCCCTTTCCGATGAAAAACTAGAAAAATTGAACCATTTAATTGAAAGTGAAATATTTTATCAAAATTTAAATTTATCAGCAGAAATGTATATCCTACAACAAGGAGATATTGAAGCATTAAAAATATATAGAGACGCATTTGATAGACCAGCACTCCAAGATTCATTTCACACAGAATCAAGCTATCAGGACTTTGAGGCTGCTTTAACAGATTTGATATCTCTCTTGAAAACAGGAGTTATAAACGGAAAATTGCTGGCAAAACCCATTCGTAAATTTGATGACAAAAATTTAGAACACGATCTTAACAATCTCTATAATAAAGTAAGAAAATTAAGAGGATTATACAACGATTATAAAAAAATGGGTGAAATTATTCCAGAACACAACATTACTAGATTTAAATTACCAAATACTTCTGACCTTTTCAATAAGTTCAAGCAAGACGTAATTGATACTATAAATTCAATCTTAGAACAACATAATATCCGCTCCATAGATGGGGTTTCCTGAGTGCATTTAACCCTATTGTAATTATTAGTGCAGTTATCTTGTTTGCATGGGAGCGATACCTTCAGCGAGTCAAGGGATTCCCATGAGATAAACTAGAGGAGAGCGATTCCTACTTATTATCCTTCAGAGGCTTGAATATATGACAAATCGTGAGCAATTAATCCAAGAACTCGAAAAAACTCCTGATGATATTGTGCAACTTTTACTAGATTATTTACATCGTGTGAAAGCTACACGCGAAGATCATCCCCTAGCCAAATTTACAGGGATTTTAAGCGACGCAGAAGCAACAGAGATAAAACAATCAATTGCAGAATGTCGGCAGGTGGATAAAAATGAGTGGTATAATTAGTTTTGAAACAGCTAACGAAAACTTCTCCTTTTAATCCCTCTTTTCATCCTGTTAATCATTTAATCCTGAACATCCTGATTCAGACAATAATTAACGTTAAACTTCCCAATCTTCAAACCGTAAACCATTTACCCGGCTAAACTCTCGGACATTATGCGTTACTAATATCAAATTATTTACCATAGCAATAGCCGCAATTTGTAAATCATTAGCACCAATAATAATTCCTCTCGCTGATAATTCTGCACGAATTCTTCCATAAATGAAAGAAGCATCATCATCAAACGGCAATGAAACAAATAACTTGAGAAACTCTTGCTGTCTATCCAGGGTTTTCTCAAAATTATTGCTTTTCATCGCCCCATAAAATAACTCACCTTTAACTACAGAACAAACCGCAATATCCGCAATATTTGTTGATCGTAACCGCTGCCGAATTGCCAAGGACTTACCATTAAGATAACGAGCGCAAACATTAGTATCTAGCAAATAAATCATGCAGCTTCTTCTCTTTGGGCAAAATTATCCTCATTATCAATAATAATAGGATCATCTTGACAACTACCATAAGTTTGTTCAAAAAAACCAGGAGGCCAGCCTAATTCCTCTGGTGATTTTTGCTGAGATTTACCTTTTGTGTATACATCATGTTTTTGTGACTTGAACTGTAAAAATTCAATAAAATTTAAAACCTCCTCCTGTTGTTGAGGGGTTAGATTTTGGACTATTTCTAAAATAGATTTTTGCCTTTCTACTGCTTGAGTCATAATTAACAATCCTCCTCTTCTAACCTTCAACACCGTCCGCTATAGTTTGCTCCCATAACTGTCTCTCAGACACTTCTTCTTGCCACAGTGTTTCATTCTGCCTTAAAATAGTAAAAGCTTCATTGGCTCGTGTCAGAAACAAAGACCTGCGATAATTTTCAATAGCTCTAAGTAGGCCGGCGTTAAAGAATCAATCTATGTAACGAAATATAAATTAACGAATACCTTATAAATAGGGTGTTTCACGGTTTTTACAAAACTAAACATATATCGATTTTATTGGGCCGACTTACTTATCTAAAACCGATTGAATTGTCTCACCAGAGTCCTCCACCATCGTTAGCAGAGTTTTGTGTGTAGTTTCACTGATACTAACTTTTAGCTCAGGCATAACTTGTTCTCATAGCTCACTGACATTATTATAGCATTTCCGAGGGCGATCGCATAAGATAAACTAGAAGAGTGCGTTAGCGTAGCTTACCGAAGGTATCGCCCTTATAACCATGAATATTAACCTCAAACCTATTCTCACTCGCCTGAAACAAGAACTCACTGACCTGTATGGCGATCGCTTACAACACCTCACCCTCTTTGGTTCTCAAGCCCGTGGTGATGCAGAACCTGGATCAGATATAGATGTGTTGGTAGTGCTGAAGCCTCCAGTTAACCCCGGAGAAGAAATCAAACGCACGGGGAAAGCGATCGCTGATCTTTCCCTAGATTATGATGTTGTCATTAGCTGTCTTTTCATGGATGAAACCCACTATCAAACCCGCAACGGCTCTTTGCTTCGTAATATCCGTAAAGAAGGCGTTCTTCTATGACCGACGAACAACGGGAACTCCTCCTCAAAGCCCAACAGAGTTTAGAAGCTGCAAAACTCCTACTTACCAACAACTACCCAGACTACGCCACCTCCCGCGCCTACTACGCTATGTTCTACATTGCAGAAGCATTTTTAGAGGGTAAGGGACTTTCATTTTCCAAACATTCAGCCGTTATTGCTGCTTTTGGGCGAGAATTTGCCAAACCTCAAGTAGTCCCAACTAATTTTCATCGTTTCCTAATTGAAGCACAGGAACTGCGAACAACTGGCGACTACGGACAATTGAACGCCGTCACAACAGACCAAGCCGCAGAACAAATTGACCGCGCGGAGGAATTTTTGTCCCTAGCAATTCAGTTCATTGGTGCAATATAAGATGTGCCTAATGAATTAGTATATCTCTCTGTGAAAGCTGTATTAGGCAGAGTATGACCATCTTGGCTGCACTTTATATAGATGAGGATGTGTCCGCATTAGTCGCCACCATGAATGCGTTTTCGTGTAATATTTATTTTAAGTATTGCTGAATTGAGATATGAAAATCAAAAATTCCCTTTTTGAAACTCTTAATCTTTGCGCCTTTGCGCCTTTGCGTGAGACTAATTCATACTTTCATTCACCAACGTCTTATTTTCCAGCTTTCACGCCGCTAATTTTCAAAACATCACTCATGGTTGCACAGTAATTTGGTAAATTGAAACTGCTAGGATTAATGGCATTAGCATAGCTAAAATGACGATAATTCATACAGAATCGATCCCAAGCCGCCATTTGAATGCGGAATAAAACAATAATCACATTGGCTAAACCTAAAGATAGAGGAATGCGGAAATAAATCTTTTTACTTAAATAAGCACACACTTCTTCAATGGCTTGATTAGCAGTTAATGCTGATTGTCCTAAAACAAATCGGCGTGGATCTCCCTGTTGTGGGGGATAATCAATTAAATATTGGATAACTGTGGCAATATCTTTACCATGAATAAAGTGAAAACTACTATCTGCTTGTAAAAAACGAATGAGATTAATATAGTTAGTAACTTCAGGAATACCAGAGGTGAGATGAGAATAAGGTTTTTTATCATCACCACCTAATACTAAGGTAGGAAAAACTGTGGTAATTTTGGGAAAAATTGCTAATTTTTCAATTTGATGTAAACAATCATATTTAGAACGGATATAATCTGTCCCAATTTCCCCGGCTTCTTTAAGTGGTTTATTATCGTTGTTCAAAACACTCGCAGTGGAAAAATAAATTACCTGTTCACATTTTTGAGGATTTAACAAACTCATTAATTCTAGAGTTTTGAAGACATTGATATCAAAAATGCCCTCACCACCCCAAGAAGTGGCTGTTAATACGGCAATATCAATAGTTTTAAGTAAATCAGAGAATTTACCAATCTCTTGCATATCACCTTGGAGAATAGTAATGCCGGGACGGGCTGTAGTATCTACTTGGAGTTTATTTGGGTTTCTAACTAGTAGATACAATTCGTGATTGGTGTTTTGAATTAAGGCTTCGCTGATATAGTGACCGATACAGCCACTTGCACCTGTAACTAAAATGCGTTTTTTGGTCATGAAATTGGATGTTGGGGTTTTTGGGGATGGTTGAGGTCAGTGCGTAATTGTAGCATGATTTGAGAAGATAGATCCCCGATTGCTTAAAGAAATCGGGGATCTGGGTGTTAGTTAAGTTATATTATATATTTTTTTAAATGAACCCTTCCAGACGCAGAGAAATGAGGTTTTGAGAGATTTTGCCTAAATCTTGATTAATTAGGGTAAAATTACAGTAAAGCCTTGGTGGTGAGTCTATGCGTCAATGTCTTAATCCTGACTGTCTTTTTCCTAACCCTGATAATTTTCAATATTGTGAAAAGTGCGGTAATAAGTTACTTTTGCGTGAAAGGTATATACCTAAATCAATTTTAGGTCAGGGTGGTTTTGGTAGAACATTTTTAGCTATTGATGAGGATAAACCATCAAAACCTTATTGTGTAATTAAACAATTTTTACCCCAAGCACAGGGAACAGATAGTATTGAAAAAGCATCCCAGTTATTTGCACAGGAAGCACAACGTTTAGAGGAGTTAGGTAAGCATCCGCAAATACCTGAGTTAATGGCTTATTTTACATCCGATAATCGTCAATATTTAGTACAGGAATTTGTGAAAGGGGAAACTCTACAAACTGAGTTAGATAAAAATGGCGTTTTTTCTGAAAAGCAACTTGGGTTATTATTAAGAGAACTGTTGCAGATATTGGAGTTTGTTCATAGTCAACAGGTAATTCACCGAGATATTAAACCAGAAAATATTATTCGCAGTAGTGACAATAAGTTATTTTTAGTAGATTTTGGGGCGGCGAAAATAGTCAAACCACAGCAACGCACGGCGACAGGGACAATTATTGGATCTGCTGAATATTGCGCTCCTGAACAGTCAATGGGTAAACCATTATTTATTAGTGATTTATATAGTTTAGGGGTAACTTGTTTGCATTTATTAACAGGAATGAGTCCGTTTGATTTATATAGTCCAATGGAAGGGGAATGGGTATGGAGAGATTATTTAAATGGGAATCTGGTAAGTGATGAATTAGGAAAGATTTTGGAAAAATTAGCAAATCCTATTGCTAAACATCGTTATCAATCTGTGAAAGAAGTTATTCAGGAGTTAAATATTTTAAATCAAAATGTGAGGAGATCGCCATCTAAAGTTTTACCTGTACCACCTCCACCATATCTACAACTTGTAACAATTCCTCAACCATCTGTTACTGTAACCAGTCAGTATCAAAAACTAGAACAATTATTAGCAGCAGGTAAATGGAAAGAAGCTGATGAGGAAACAGCGCGGGTAATGTTAGCAGTAGCAAACCGGGAAAAAGAAGGTTTTTTAGATGCTCCAAGTATTGATAATTTTCCCTGTGATGACCTGTACAATATTGATAGATTATGGCTTAAATATAGTAATGGTAAATTTGGATTTTCTGTACAGAAACGAATTTATCAAAGTTTGGGAGGAACTAGGAATTATGATCGGAACATTTGGAAAACTTTTGGAAAGATGGTAGGATGGCAAGGAGGGTTATTTGAAGCCTGGAAGTATTACAGTGATATCAATTTTGATATAAAAGCACCAGAAGGACACTTACCTTGTACCAGGGTCATGAAATGCTCTTACCCTGATGAAAGGTTCTTCTCTCGCGTTGAGACTTGTGGACTGTAAAATCTAAAGATTACAGAAAAATATTAAGTCAGAATCAGGATGTCCCGGATGTTACTGTTAACTTACCTTTGGGGGTTAAAGTCCCCTGCTTCTACAAGCAGCGGGTTTTGCGTCGGGGTAAAATCCCCGTTGCAAAACGTAATTCTAAATTCTAAATTCTAAATTCTGCATTCTTTTAACCTATTCAAAAATAACAGAAATTTCTCTCTGTGTCCTCTGTGCCTGGAGTGGTTCGTTATTTCCTCATTTGCGTTTAATAAAAATCAGGTGGGCAAAAAACCCACCCAAAAAACTACACCAAAGCGTTGAGGTTTTTCGCGGTTTCAAAGAAAAAAGCCACGTTTTCCTCTGGTGTTTCTGGTAATACACCATGACCGAGATTGAGGATATGTCCCCAGTTGCCGGCTTTGCGAACAGTGTCAATAACCCGCTCGCGGATAAACTCCTTAGAACCAAATAACACACCTGGATCAAGATTACCCTGTACCTTCATCTGCTTCCCTAATCTGGCTCTAGCATCCGCCATATCTACTGTCCAATCTACAGTAATAATATCAGCACCGGAGGTTGCCATTCTTTCCAAAAGTCCGGCGCTACCTGTCACCAACAAAATTAATGGTGTGTCAGGATGAGTTTGTTTCACCTTCTCAAACACCATTTTTTGATAAGGTAGCGCAAAGGTATCATAATCTTGAGGGCTTAATTGTCCTGCCCAAGAATCGAACATTTGTACTACTTGAGCGCCACAATCAATTTGATAGCGGACATAATCAGCAATAGAATCTGCTAATTTTGTGAGTAGCTGATGGAGAATTGTCGGATCTGAGAAGGCCATGTTTTTGATGATGGAATAGGTTTTAGAACCCTTACCTTCCACCGCATAAGCTGCTAAAGTCCAAGGTGCGCCAACAAAGCCTAACACCGTTGATTGATTGCCTACTTCCTGCCGTAATGCTTGCAAAATCGTTCTGATAAACGGCAGTGCTGCTTCTGGTTCTAGAGGACGCAGTTGTTCAATTTGTTCTTGGGTGCGTATGGGCGAATAAATAATCGGTCCCTTCCCTTCCGCAATATCCATGTCAATCCCCATTCCTGGTAAGGGGGTGACAATATCGGAAAACAAAATTACTCCGTCGGGTTGGAAAGCTCTCCAGGGTTGGAGGGAAACTTCGATTGCTACTTCGGGAATTTCCGAGCGATCGCGGAATGAAGGATATTTGTCCCGCAAATCCCGGTATGCTTGCATATAGCGTCCCGCTTGTCGCATCATCCATACAGGGGGACGATCTACTTGTTCACCACGAGCGGCCCTAAGGAGGAGAGGAGCCGTTAAGGAAACACCCATTTAACACTTCGTCCTAAGTCACTTTTATATTTCACCATATAGCTTACCATCCTCCGATTCCCCTTGATCTGCCTATCTATACAGGTCTTAAGGTTGCTTGACTTAACTTAACAAAACGTTACGATGTTCTTTTCATATCTGGAATCTGGAATTGTAGATTTGAAAATTTTTACAACTAGGGAACTGGATTATAAAATTAAGACAGATTAATAATTGCTATCTCAAGCATTATTCTAACACACAAGCGTTGGTTATTATCTTATTGGTTGGGTATCTTAGCTGCTCTTTTATTCAATTCATAAATGAGATAAACATAAAATGCACAATTTTTTAAATTTCAAAAAAGAAAAATTACTGCGTCAATAACTCCCCCACCGTTCTGATGTTATTGATGATTATTGATTTCAAACAAAGATGTAAAATTATTCTTAGCGTCTTTACGCGAAATTAAATCAGCATATATCAAGTTATTAGTAAACGAAGTGCTAAAAAATGCTAATGACTCTGCAAAAATTAGCATTGTTAACAAACACTAGTAGTTTGTCAAGATAAAAATGATGGACTGTAAGTAGGCCGGCGTTAAAGAATCAATCTATGTAACGAAATATAAATTAACGAATACCTTATAAATAGGGTGTTTCACGGTTTTTACAAAACTAAACATATATCGATTTTATTGGGCCGACTTACTTAGTGTGAGCGTCTCGCTCACGCGGGCTTTTCGGTCCGCACTACCAAAAACCCGTCAAAATAAATTTGACAGACTACTAGCTAATGATAAGCTTAACAGTAACAACCAATAAGTATGATGAACACAGTAGCAGAGGGATAAAACCAGAAGTTAATTTTTCCTAAACTTTGGTAAATAGCCATTAAACATAGTTTAACCATGAATTATGGCTAAATTCTGACTTCTAAATTTTTGCTAAGTTGAAGTAGTTTAAATCATTAAATATTAGAGAAAATAGGGGAAATCAGTAATTAAGCTGCTCACTACAAGCATATCCTCAATATTCTTAAACTTGACTTTATCTAAACCTAGTGTAATAGTATTACTATATTTTTAGTGGGTAGCCTAATCCAAATTCATGAAAGCTGAATTTGAAGCGGAGGAACCAAGTATTTGGGGCTAATCTTATGAGAGACACCTTCCAGTCTTAGCCCGTCAGCTAACTCCGTCGGCAATGGAAGGAACCTCCAAAACTTTGGCTGTAACAGCAGTTATGATTGGGGCTTCCTTAATCAATTGCGGATTTTGGATTTAAGATAAATCTAATATCTAAAATTGTTATCCCTGCTTCTCGTTGGTTAATCGTTTCAAGGGAGAGAAGTTAAAACTGTGAAAATCAAAACAATGTTGGCACGTTTGCAAAGTGCGATAGGTCGTGATGACTTAATTGAACAAATGGTGCTATTACCAGAGACTCAAAAATCATTTGCTAAAAGAGGTTCGCAGACAAAATCAGCTAACTTAATTGTCGGCTATAATGGTTCACCTCAAAGTCATACAGCCCTAGATATTGCCTGTTGGATTGCCTACCAAACGAGTTTAGCAACTAACTCGCAAGTTACAGTTCAAGCTGTTTATGTAGTAGAAGAAAACTGCAATTATCAGTATGTTGATATATTCAATGTTGCTGATAATAAAGCTCAATTAGAATGCCAATTAAGTAATATATCAAAGCCAGTCACGTTGCGATTAAATCAACCCAAAAGAACAGCAATTTTACCGCAGTTAGAAAGAGAATCGAGAACTTATCTCCAGGAAGCAGATAGAATTCTTTGGCAAGCAAAAACTTTAGCCGAAGAATGGCAGGGTTCATTTAAATCTCATTTACGGTTTGGTAACATTGTTAAAGAACTTAATCAGGTTGTAGAATTAGAAACTGCTGATATTCTATTTTTAGGCTGCAAATCTATCAATCATCCGCTGATTGAAACACTAGGTCATAATTTTCCTTGTGCAGTTTTAGGTATTCCTAATTGTATTGATGAATAATCTCGGTTTTCAATTACAGTAATTTGAAATTCCATTCTTACAGAGGAAACAAAGAACTGGCAAGAGGGTGGGGTCTAAATCTTCACCCAAAACTTGCTACTTACAGCACTTTCCGGCGCACAAATATTTGTACTGAGTTTTTTCATAATTAAAAATACTTAAAAAGCCTGTATCGTCTCCTTTTTAATTATTAATTTTTAATTCTGCCCTGCGGTACTAGCCAATTTTTAAGCGACAATAGGAACATAAGAAAATGGAGTTAATAAATAATACCTTCACCAAATTGGAAAAAGCCTTGATTCGTAACAAAAATGCCAAAGGTATTGAGGAAAATACTCCTTGTGTTAAATAATAACTAGTTAAGCACTAGTAGGTAGAGGTGGAATATGACAACCCAAAATTTGCTGATCCCTCATGCTTATACGTATCTGCTTGTGAAAATTGGTGTTTTAGTTCTAGCATTGTTGCTGTGGTTTATATTTACAGCAGCCCCTGTTATTTAATTGCATTCACCACTTAGAGATGTTTAATCAAACGTCTCTATTTTATCGAATTTAGCGATGAATATCTTTTTGAAAATTAACAGAATTAGTCAACCAACCCCGTCGCCAAAAAAAGTATAGTAAACTGATTGCCACTAACGCCATTACTCCTAAACATAGCGGGTAGCCCCAATACCAATTTAATTCCGGCATATTGTGGGGTGATTTTTCGGTATTGAAATTCATCCCATATACCCCAGCAATAAAAGTCAAAGGAATAAAAATAGAAGAAACCACCGTCAGCAGTTTCATGATTTCATTCATTTTATTGCTAATTGCTGATAAATAAACATCCATTAAACCAGCCACTAATTCTCGATAAGTTTCCACTATATCCATCACTTGGACTGCATGATCATAACAGTCTCTTAGATAAATTCTCACATCATCACTAATTAATTCACTACCATCTCTAATTAAAGAATTAATTGCATCTCTTTGTGGCCAAATTGCACGACGTAGTTGTAATAATTCCCGCCGAATTTGATATATTTTTTGCAATGTTTGTTGACTAGGATTAACGATTACTTCCTCCTCTAAATCATCAATTCTTTCCCC
>NZ_VIKZ01000032.1:0-51697 GCF_009711985.1 Dolichospermum sp. UHCC 0260
GGCCTTTTTATAAGCACACTGGTATAATTCTACTACAAAGTTATTATTATCTGTGGAAACTATACGCAACTGAAATTCTTGCATATTTGTTGACTGTTAACCGTTGACTGTTGACTGTTAAGATGTTGCGTGTTTAATTCGGATAAGGAATGCAAGCAAGATGCTTGCACTACTTTAATTTCAGGATTTCTGAATTAAAGCATATTTCGTTATAATCAGGTACAAATTGAAATCATAAAACCCTTGTAGTGCGGGCATACTTCGACCCTTCGACAGGCTCAGGGCATCGCTTGCTCAGTACAAGTCTTGCCCGCTAGATGTATACCTCATAACACCGAAAAAAGCTGTATACAATTTAGCTGCACATCAGCTTAACCGTCAACTAATACGTCAATTTCGCCATTAAATTCAACCTGTCCACCGGATTTCGGTTTAATGCACTTTTGATATTACTTATTTCTGTTCCCTCTGGCAGAATTGGTGACAAAAATTTAAATTCTAACTTCAAGAATACATCTGCTTTCACATCTTTACTACCCAATAAGGTATTAAGAGTATTCTGAAAACTATTAAACCCTTTATATGGTCCTTGGTACTCTAAACGAATAAATTGCTCTCCCAAGGTTATACTTGCTGTCTGGTCAATTTGCAGGGGTAATTTCATCAATAAAGGAAAGGCAGTTAATAACTTGCGGTAGTCCATTACTTCTGCTACCGAAATTTCTAACAATTCAATGCCTTCGGCTTTATTATCTTTGATAAAATCAGCTAATTGGGTAAATACACTATTGTGTGTACCTTCAGCATTAAATGTTTCTGGTTTGACGGCAAATAAACTTCCTGGTTCTGCCACACCAGGAGAAGAAGTTCCACCAGTACCATAAGTAATTATGGAAGCTTTAGTTTCTTTTTCAACTATTTCTTCATTACCGTAGTCAACAACTATTTTAAAAATTGTAGTTTGGGTAATGCTAGTTTCATATTCATCACTAGGACGAAACACCCTATCATTAATTTCCGTGTTTTCTTGATACAATTTAATGGTTAATGCCCCAGATGCTTTCCACCTTAACCGCACAGGTTTTAACTTATCTGTACTAGGCATAACTTGGGCATTCAGTTCAATTTCTCGTGGTTTGGGTGGTTGGAGAATACCCCGACGATACAATTCTATTCTTTCAGAAAATTCTATGGAATCAGGGGGAACAATTTTATGATCATCAGTTTTGATGAATAGTTTTTCACCAATTTTTATATCCCAACTACCATCTAAAATTCCTGCGCGAATTGTTTCTCGTAATTTAGATATTTCCCCATCTAGGAAAATATTTAAACTCAAATCTTTAGCAAAAGTTTCTTTTAATGCTTTCGTTGTCCAATGATTTATGCCTGCTGGCCAAACTTTCTGTAATATGAATGCTGGTGCATAAGATTGTGCTTCATCTTGACGGATTTTTTGACAATCTTTGAGAGATTTTAAAATAATATCCTGTTGATTATTACCTTTAATATCACCAGATTCTTGGGCAGGTAAAGTATAGTGCATTAAACCCTTGGAGGCTTTCACCAGATCATTGGCAGGATAAAATAAATGCCGATAGGTATTAGTAATGGATACTCTAATCTTTAATTCACAATCACTTTTGCGTCCTTTCAGTTGTTTCTGCTGGTTTTCTGATAAGTCTTGCAAACGATTAGGAGAATTGAGAATATTTTGCATAGCCCGATATTCTCGCACATTCTCAATGGCACGTTGTAATTCTTGCTTATTAGCAATAAGAAATAACAGGCGATTTCTATAAGTGCGGAATTTTCCAGCTTCTCCAGTGCTGTTAAAAATCCGTTCTACTATGGCAGGTGGTCCATCTGTGGTAGAAGAAATTGTCTCTTCATCAAAATCAATAATGCACAAAGCTACACTATCAGCAACATCATCTACATCTGCGGGACTTATTGGTGCTGAAACTAATTTAAAGAATTTATCCGCGAAAATCGTATCCCGGCGTTTTCTTAATTCATCTTTGGCTTCAGTAGTGCCAATTTGTGCTTTTTCTTCGGAAATGATTTTATTGAGTGATGGTTCTTCTTTAAATCTGGCAATAAAGGTAATCGGATCATTTTCTAAATACCACGCTACTGCTGTGAGTCTGTCTAAAACAGTATCTACAAAGCCAATTTCTAATCCTGGTGTCAGTAGGGATAAGTTTAATTCAGGACGACGAATACCTGCGGCAATTCCTTGGTTAATGGAATGTAAGAAAATGGTTCTAGCTACCCAGGTAGAAAAGGGAGGTTTACCGGCTGCTTGCCATTCTGCGTCTTGTAATTGGCTATATGCTTCTCTACCATCTGGGTTATAAATGTCTGCTTGGATGGGGATTCGCATTAATTCTCTACCCAACCGAGAAGTTAAATCACTGGTAATTTCTTCTTCAATGCCTACAGGGATATGATGGGTGTGAATTAGAGGTATCCAAATTGGGGACTGGGAATTGGGAATATTTTGCCATAGATAACGTATAACTCCAGCAAATAGGCGTAATGCGCCCCTGGTGCGTTGGAAGTTGGCAATGGAGGCGATTTTTTTGGTTAATAGGCTAAATAGTTCAGGATGGAAGGGATAACTCTGTTCAATTCCTTCGGCATAACGGGCATCTTTGCAGCCATCTGGTAAGTCAATACGACTGGCTTTATAAGTTTGCAGATATTCCTTAGCTGCATCACTGGCTGCGTTGGCTTCAATGCTGTTAAACATCCGTTGTTTAACGATATTGTAAATTTCCACATCGGTACTGGGTTTGAGAATCCGTTCTTGTCTAGCTGTGGCCGAAATGGTTTCCCGAATTTCTGTAGTTTCTGCCCCAAAACTGTCAGTGGAGGAAGCGAGGGTGTAAACAAAGACTAAATTATTAGAAGCTGCTGCCAAGTCCATGAGGGAGAATAAAAAGGCGACAACTTGTTCTGCTAAGTCGCTATTACCAACTACTGTGGCTTTAGCTGCCCTGAGATAACGGGCTATTTCATCGAGAATAATTACTGTGGGTTGCCCTTGGGTAATGCGTTCTAAAACTACAGTACCAGGGCTAACTCGTTGTTCATCAGAACCTTTGAGTAAGCTGTAACCTGCTACACCACCGATTTGATAAGCTATTTCTCCCCACAGGGTATAGGTGGTAATGCCTGTATCTGAATGGTAAACACCGTTAACTGGATCTAAGTCTTGGCAAGCGATCGCCGATGCTTGAATTGGACGCTCTGGAATTAAATTAATATTATCAACAAAACGCTCTAATCCAGGGATTTCCCGCCCCTTTTTGGCGATATGCCACAAGGCGATTTCATCATGGGTTTTTCGGGTGGGGAAGTCAGTTCTAACTCTTGTTGCTGCAACCGTTGAATATGTGGCGACAATTGAGCAACTGTCGGTGCAGCAAATAAACTACGCAACGGTAGTTCTACTTTGAAGCTAGTGCGGATACGGGAAACTAATTGGGTTGCTAGTAGGGAGTGTCCGCCAAAGGTAAAGAAGTTATCATGAATACCTACTTGCTCTAGTTTGAGGACTTGTGCCCAAATTAGTGACAGGATTTCTTCGGTGGGGGTGCGTGGAGCTACGTACTGGTCTGTGAGTTCAGCGTGTAAATCTGGTATGGGCAAAGCGCGGCGGTCTACTTTGCCATTGGGGGTGAGGGGTAAGGAATCTAAAATGACGAAAGCCTGGGGACCCATGTATTCTGGAAGCTTTTGTGTGAGGAAGCTACGCAGTTCGCTGACAGTGGCTCTCTGCTCTTTTTGCGACACAATGTAGGCAACTAAGCGCTTGTCCCCAGGAATGTCTTCACGGACAATCACGCAAGATGCTTGCACATGGGGATATTGGCTGAGGACTGTTTCGATTTCGCCTAATTCGATGCGGAATCCCCGGATTTTTACTTGATTATCGCTGCGACCCAAGTATTCGATATTGCCATCTGGCAAATAACGGGCTAAGTCCCCGGTTTTGTAGAGACGGGAATTAGGGTAGGTGCTAAAGGGATTGGCGATAAATTTCTCTTGTGTTAACTCTGGTCGGTTGAGGTAGCCGCGTGCTAATCCGACTCCACTTATATGCAATTCTCCTGGTACACCTACTGGTACTGGTTGTAAATTTTCGTCAAGGATATAAAGTTGGGTATTGGCAATGGGACGACCAATGGGAGGCAGCAGCGGCCAAGTTTCCACGGAATTAGTCAGAGTAAAACTGGTGACGACATGACTTTCCGATGGTCCATAATGATTGTGCAAAGTACAATCAGTTAACTGGCTCAACCATTGAGAAATGGCAGGAGTAATCTGCAACTGTTCCCCCGCAGTGATGATTTGGCGCAGATTACTAATAACTAATTCCCGCTCAATAGCCACCTCGGCTAGTTGCTGTAAACCAACAAAGGGAAGAAACAGTCTCTCAACAGCTTGTTCTTGGAGTAAACCTAACACAGCCAATGGTTCTCGGCGCAATTGCTCTCCAATCAACAGCAATGTCCCCCCAGAACACCAGGTTGAGAAGATTTCTTGGAAGGAAACATCAAAGCTAATCGGCGCAAATTGCAGGGTTTTTGCCCCACTAGAAATTGTGACATTTTGCCGTTGCCACAGGAGCAGATTGCAAAGAGCAAGCTGATTCATGGCCACACCTTTTGGTTGACCTGTAGAACCAGAGGTGTAAATCACATAACCCAAGTTATGTCCTTGCACCTCAGAGATGAGATTCTCTGGACTCAACTGAGAAATTAGTTGCCATGCGGTATCTAAGCAGACAATATTTTCTTGATGGGTTTGTAATTTTTCAACTAATTTTTGTTGACTTAGTAATACCGAAACTTGAGCATCTTCTAGCATGAAAGTCAGACGCTCTTGTGGATATTCAGGGTCAATTGGTACATAGGCTCCACCCGCTTTGAGAATGCCTAGTAGTCCCACTACCATCTCTAAAGAACGCTCTACACAAATCCCCACCAGCACATCCGCACCCACACCATGAGAGCGTAAGTAATGCGCTAATTGATTAGCCTGACAATTCAACTGACTATAGGTAAGTTGTTGATTTTCAAACACCACCGCCACTGCATCCGGGGTCAGATCAACCTGCGACTCAAATAACTGATGGATACATTTATCCTGGGGATCATCAACCTGAGTATCATTCCACTCCAGCAAAATTTCCCGCCGCTGCTGCTCAGATAACAAAGGTAGGTAAGCAATACACTGGTCAGGTTCGGTGAGAATACCTTGCAGAAAAACAGTAAACTGCTCTTGCATTCTGGCAATACTGTCATTATTCAATATATCGGTGTTGTAGAACCAACAACATTTCTTCCCATCTGAGGAAATTATGAAAGTTAGATCACTTCCCAACGGACTTTGGTAGTCCTCTAGTTTTTCCACACGCTCTACAACCACTGGGAAAAACTGCTCACTACCCCGATCGGACAACGAACGAAGAGATGGATACCTAGTCACCACATCCCGGACATAAGTTAGGGGAAGTTGGGTAAATTCGAACTGTTTTTTTAAAGCCGCAAAACTTTGCTCGTAATCTATATTTACCCGATAAGGAACAACTGACGCAAACAAGCTTTCGAGTCCGACCAACTGTCGTTGTAATTCAATATCTTTAAATCCGATATCAAAACATCCGCTGCCACCAATTCGAGCCAGATAAGTAATAAAAGCAGCTGCGAGAAAATCACTTCGGTGCCATTGGGGATGGCGTTGTAACCATAAGGTAATTACCTCATCGGGTACAAACATCCTGGCACTGGCATACTGTGGTTCTTTCAGGTGTAATGATGCTGTCTGCTTTGCCTCAGGAATAGTGATGGACTCTAAGATTCCTAGCCTTTCTACCCAAAAAGCTTCATGCTTAACAATTGACTGATCAAACTTCTCAATCTGCTTGACCTGATTAGGCTCAAGATCACAAAACTGATACCCGACTTGCAAGCCAAATTTCTCCACCAGATATGAAATTGATAGTGCTTGACCATTAATAGCCAGTACCTGACGTAGTGCAATATCATAACTTGCTGTAGAAACTGTGATATAAGTAGGTTCAATGTTTGTGATCGTTCCCGGAGGGTAGTTGGACAAGTTACCCTGAACCTCAAGCTTAGAGACTATAAACAAATTGCTGTCTATAGCCAATTTAGGCCGACCTAATGGATTGGGATAAGAACCAAAATCTAAAGCCCTAATCAGGGCATCTAACTCATAAGCACAACGCTTCCATGAGATGATTCCGCCTGCCCTCAGCCTTTTGAAGCGGGAAAAATAGGTGCGCTGATTCAGGTTTACTTTGGTTGCTACAAATGTACCAGAGGATAGCTCATCAACTAGTTGAGCAAATGCATTAATAGCAGATTCATAGCATTTCCCATTCAGAGTCAAAGCTGTCTCGTCATCAGCAATATCGATAATTACCTGCTTCAGGATATCGCCCGCATCAACCATAGCGGCCATTATATGCCACGTCACCCCATGAGTCTTCTCCTGATTCATCAACGCCCAGGAAGTGACATTGACTCCTGCATATCTTGGTAGGGGGGCATCATGATAGTTGATCGCAAATTGGCGTGGTAACTCTAGAATTTCCTGGGGTAAAACATACCTATTGACAATACTGAACAGGTAATCAAAAGGCTGCTGGCTTAAAAATTCTCCGAGATGATCTGTTGGCTTAATATAAGGTATGTTTTTCCCCTCAGCCCAGTTAATTATCGATGCATCTGCGGAGATAATGCCGTAAATTACGTGACCTTGATTGATCAGTATTTCAGCACATTGAATCGGTAAAGTTCCCTCGCCAATAATAAAGCAATTAAATTTATTTTGATGATTAGCCATAATAGCGAGTTTTTTAACTATTTTGTCTATTTTAGATAACTAAAATAGACCTCTCCGGAAATTAGGTTTTCAGCTAGACAGGTTAAGGGTTTCAGATTCTTTTTCGGAGATGTTTGATGCTTACATATAAGCAATACCGATGATTACCGTATAAGAATTTTCCCTCATTTGTCAATGCGTAAGTTCTAAATATATTTTGTTAAAGTTATGACTCACTCTTACAACTTACGCAAGCGTCACACCAAAAATCTATTGTAGGGTGCATCAGATATCAACAATCTGTTTATTTGCTAGATTTTTGCGGTTTAATGCACCTTACAAGAAAGACTGGGAAGTTTGAAAGTCCCTGAGTAAGCATTGCGTAGCAATGCCTGACTTGCTTTAGACCGGGGAGTGTCAACAATGTGACAGTTAGGGTGCGGAATGTGGGATATAAAGATGCACCGTTAGATAGATAAGCATAAGTCTTACCTGCTATCTATTGCATTTTTTTGATAAAGCTGAGATTATTTAAAAGTCTAGGTTAAGTGCGTTGGAGTTAAAAATATATGGGACTCCTATGGGATTTTGGCACAAAACTACCATAGCATTGGGATCAGTGTACAAGTCTTATAGGAAAGAATGATCAGTCAGCATTTAGAAACTACGACACTTGTAGTGTGAGTATTGCAGCAACAGTCAATATATTTACCAACAAGCTATATGGCCTGATAGATAAAAATAAATTATGTATATAGTTCGTTGATTAATTACAAATTATATGATTTGGAGATGAAAATGTTGTGACAAATCAAGTAAATACCCAATCAGTTCTGACATTTGATGGTCAAGATGACTACATAAATTTTGGCAAAAATGATATTGGTGGTGTGTTTGCTCAGGGGAGTTCAGCCTTTACGATTTCCGGATGGGTGAATCCGCATCAACTCACCAATAAAGCAACTACATACGGGGCACACAATGTATTTTTTGCCCGTTCTTCAGACCGATACAGTGATAATTTTGAATTTGGCATCAGTGAAGAAGGTAATTTAGATGTATACATTGATGAAAATATTGACAATGTTATTAAAACCTTTGGCAATGGAGAATTAACCATCGGACAATGGCACTTCTTTGCCATTGTTTTTAATGGTGGTCAACTGACTATATATCTTGATGACCATGAATATACTGGGTCTTTGACAGGTTCTTCTTTGAACAAAGCAACTAGTCCTATAACCATGGGGGCGACTTTACACAATAATGTATACTTTACAGGACAGTTGGCAAATATTAGCGTCTGGAATTATCCCTGCACTCAAGACCAAATCCAAACGCATCGCTCTAGTCCTCTAGTCGGAAATGAACCAGGATTAGTAGCCTACTGGAGATTAAACGAAGGAGAAGGAACAACTGTCCAAGACCAGAGTGGAAATACCCATAATGGAACCTTGTATGGTGATCCCAGTTGGAATTTAGCACAAGTTCTATTTGCGATCGCACAATCATCCAGCGAGGGACACAGACCAAGTAGTTCACCTGCAGAGATAGCCGAAATCGCCCAAACTACCGAATACCCAATCCCAGACAATATTCAACAACAGGAACAAGCGCAAACACCCTCTCAAGAGGAATCGAAACAAACTATGAATAATACAGCAAATCCCAAATATAAAATACTTGCTATTGATGGCGGTGGTATTCGGGGTATTATCCCCGCAATCATCTTAACTGAAATTGAAAAGCGGACACAAAAACAGATTTTTAGTTTGTTCGATTTAATTGCAGGTAGTTCCAGCGGAGGAATTCTCGCACTCGGACTAACTAAACCGCGATTAGATTTAGCAGGATCTGATAGCCCACCCGTCGCCCAATACAGCGCTGAAGAACTTCTGCAAATATATTTGGAATATGGGGCTGAGATATTTTACGAGCCATTCTGGGAACAATTACTCGGACAGCTAGAGGATATATTCGTTCAACCAAAATATTCTTCAGAGGGGAGAGAAGAAATTATCAAGCAATATTTTGGCGACAGCCCTTTAGAAAATAATCTCAAAGAAGTTTTCGTAACGAGCTACGATATCGAGCAGCGAATTCCCATATTCTTTACTAATAAGCTCGAAAAACAACAGACTAAATCGAAAAAGTTTCGCAAGTTATGCCTAGGTTTTACGCTCACAGATGCAGCATTGGCAACTAGTGCAACTCCGACTTATTTTGCTCCCTATCGTGTTTCCAGTTCCCATAATACCAACGGCTTCTATACATTAGTGGATGGGGGATTAGTTGCGAATAATCCCGCTAATTTGGCTATTTTAGAAGCGCAAATTAGTAGGCAAGAAAATCAACAAGCCCTGAATATGGAGGATATCTTGGTAGTATCCTTGGGTACCGGTTCCCTGACCAGTGTCTACCCTTATGACCAAGTGAAAAATTGGGGACTATTGCAATGGACAAAGCCGCTGTTAAATATGGTGCTTGACGGCGGGAGTGAAGTAGTAGCTGGAGAATTAGAACGGTTGTTTGAGGCTACTAATAAAGGTCATAAAACTTCTTATTATCGGTTTCAACCATTCTTAAAAAGTGAACTCGAAGATATAGATAATGCCAAACCAGAAAATCTGCGCCAATTACAAACTTTAGCGAATATACTGATTCAAGAAAAAAATCAAGAAATCGATGAATTGTGTAGTATCTTGTCAAGTTAGGGACTGCCAAAATAAAAAATATCCCATATTTAGGGTGCGTCAGCCGAACGGTTATTAATTGAAATCACAGATTGATAAGATTGTCAGCAAAAGTATCACAATTTTAGGTAATTACAATGGACGAAATCGTTAAAAAATTGGCTGGTCTGGGTCTTCCTGGCATAATTCTCGTGGTTTTAGCAGTTTCATCAGCAGGTAGTAATGCTGCTATTATTGCTACCCTCACATCTGTGGGAGGACCGTTTGGTATCCTCGGAGGTATAGGTCTGCTTGGTCTGACAACAGTTGTAGGGGATACTGTAGCAGGCTATGGAATTGAAGCTATTCTCAAGGCTATATATACAGAACGTAGCAAAACCGAATCAGTCAGATTTCTGCTCAAAGAAATTAAAGATTTGCCCATTTCAGACGACCTAAAACTCAAACTGAAAAATCACCTCAGTCCCGAAGCCAATACTTCTGCTGAAGCACCAGCAGAACCAAGGGAAGTGGAAATTGTCGAGGAATAATTTCTGGATTTACCCTTCTGTCACAGTCAGTAACTCAGTCCCTTTAGGACTGAGCTTGCCAGAAAAGCAGAAACTTACACAAATATAGTTCTGTTTCCCTTTTTTATAGGATAACTTGGTAAGCGTAAAACTCAGTGGCTAAAGCCGGAGAGATATAAGCGACACAGACGAATTTATTCGCCTTCAGTCTTCATTTTTTCTATAAGCTTATCAGTAAATTCTCTTAATCGTTCTTGCCAGTCTGGGACGGCTTTTAACTTTGCCTTGACTCCAGGCAACACTTTAAAGCAAACAGGGTCTTTATCAAAGGGCTGTTTACTTGTGAAACCTAATTTGTTATTTTTCTGGAATGGCATTACTATTCAATAAATATGTTGATATACTAACAATATCACAACATTGCAGGTCGAACAATGTCTAAGGCTAAAAAGTTAATGGGAGTTCAACAAGTTTTGTTATCCCCAGACAACGAAACAAAAGCGGTATTAGAGTATCTTTGTCAGCAATCAGGCAAAATTTATAATAGTGGTGTTTACTTTGCTCGACAGACGTTTTTCAAAACTGGAAAGTTATTAACTAACAAGTTTGATTTGATTTACGAAAAATCCATCAGTAAATCACTTGTCGCCCAGTCAATGCCATCAGTTCCAATGCAGCAGACTCTAATATCAGTGGCAGAAGGTTTTAAATCTTTTAAAGAATTGCGCTCTTTGTTTCTCGAAGGACAATTACACTTTAAACCTAAAGCACCAGATTACTTGACAGGTTCTAAACTTTTTAAGGTTGCTTATCCAACTTCAGGAGGACAACCTCCAACATTAATTAACGGACAACTTAGATTTTCATTAGGAACAACTGTTAGGCGATGGTTTGGTATTTCTGACTTCTTTCTGACAATGCCTTCAAACATTGATTACTCAAAGGTTAAAGAATTTACTATCCTCCCTAAAAATGGTGCTTTCTACTTGGAAATTTCTTATGAAGTCAAGAGACAAAAACATGATTTAGACATCAATCAAGCTTTATCAATTGATTTGGGAACTGCTGACAATTTAGCAGCTTGTGTTGATACTTTGGGTAATTCCTTGTTGATTGATTCTCGTTCAATGAAAGCGATGAACCAGCTTTGGAATAAACAAGTATCAACTCGCAAAGAGGGGAAACCTGAAGCTTACTGGGATAACTGGTTAGACCGAGTAACCCGTAAACGCAACCATCAAATGAAAGATGGCGTTAATAAAGCTGCAAAACTAATTATTGACCACTGCCTAAAATACGGTATTGGCACATTAGTCATTGGCTGGAATGAAGGCTTTAAATCTAACGCTAATATGGGTAGATTGAACAATCAGAGGTTTGTTCAAATGCCTCTAGGAAAGCTTAAAGACCGACTAAAGCAACTATGTGATTTACATGGGATTAGATTTCAAGAAACTGAAGAATCTTATACGTCAAAAGCATCTTTCTTAGATGGAGACTCCCTGCCCGTTTATGGTCAGAAACCAGAAGGGTGGAAAGCATTACTGTTAGCGCGTTAAACGTGGATTGTATCAGTCAGCTAATGGTTCAATTGTTAACGCTGATCTAAATGGTGCAGCGAATATTTTGCGAAAAGTAGCGGGAAGATTAGGTCTTTCACTTAATCAACTCAGTAGACGATCCTTGACAATCGTAGCGAGAATTAGACTTTGGGTTTTGCCTAAAACTATTCTGTCCGCAGAATCTCAGTGTCTTTAGACCTGAGAGTGTCAATGACAAATGGTGTGGTCTTTGTTTGTGCTATTTTTATTATCTTTTCTTTTACTGTGGGTTATCTTTTGGGTGGTCCTGGTATTGATACTCAAAGAGTTCTAGGAGTAGGAACTGCACAACGCAATTTTGCCGCAGCATTGTTAATAGGTACGAGTAATTTTGATGATCCGAATGTGATCAGTGTGATTATGGTGACGAGTTTATTAATGATGGTATCTGTTCTGATTTTGGGTAAAAACTTACCAGAATTAGATCAAGGACTGGGTGTAGATTTAGAAAAGGTAGAGGTTTCGTGATGACATAATTGCTGGTTATGGAGTTGGTTTTTTTGGCTAATGATATGTATGACGATGCTTACAGCAGATTTCGCTCTAATGAGGTACTTATGTAGCGGGCAAGATGCCCGCACTACAAGAGTTTCATGATTCAAGTGGGTTTTGTCTGTGTAGCTGAGATTTATAATCGTCAGAACTTAATATTACATCCTTTCTAAAACCTTAATTCCTAACAAAGATAATCCCAACTTGAGAGTTTTTGCAGTTAAATCACATAACATTAACCGCGAAGTTCTAGCAGGTTCTTCTGATTTGAGAACAGGGCAATTTTCATAGAACTTATTAAACTTATCGCTGAGTTGATACAAATAATCACACAAACGATTTGGCAATAAATCCTGTTCTACTTCCTTAATCACTTCATCAAGTTGCAAGAGATGTTTAGCTAAAGTTAATTCTGCATCTTCTTTTAGCAAGATTTGACGATTTATTCCTAAGTTGGTAAAATCAATATTCCCTTGACGACTAATACCTTGAATTCTCACATAAGCATAGAGAAGATAAGGGGCTGTATTGCCTTTGAGAGATAACATTTTGTCATAACTAAAGACATAACTGCTGGTGCGATTTTGGCTTAAATCTGCATATTTAACCGCACTAATCCCCACAACTTCAGCGACATTTTGCATAAATTCTTCTGTTTCTGTGCGTTCATCTTCTTGTAATCTATTTTCTATGTCTGCACGAGCGCGGTTAATGGCTTCATCTAACAAATCTCGTAACCGCACAGTATCCCCAGAACGAGTTTTGAATTTTTTGCCATCTTCTCCTAATACTAACCCAAAAGGAACATGAACTAATTCCACATCTTCAGGAATCCAATTTGCTTTTCTTGCGACTTGGAAAAATTGGGCAAAGTGGTTAGATTGTCCTTCGTCTGTCACATAAACAATCCGCTTGGCTTTATCTTCTTGAATGCGATAACCTAAAGCTGCTAAATCTGTGGTTGCATAGTTATAACCACCGTCAGTTTTTTGGACAATTAAAGGTAAAGGATTACCTTCCCTATTTGTAAAACCATCTAAGAAAACACATTTTGCCCCTTGGCTTGCTTCTAATAATCCCGTTGTTGCTAAATTTTCCACAACTTTTGGTAATAGTGGATTATAAAAAGATTCACCTCTTTCTATTAATTCAACATTGAGTAAATCATAAATAATTTGAAATTCTTGTCGAGATTGTTCACATAACAATTTCCACGCATGAAGTGTATCTTCCGCACCAGCTTGTAATCTCACAACTTCTTGACGGGAAGTTTCTTGAAAAACTGGATCTTCATCAAATCGCTGTTTGGCTTTGCGATAAAAATTGACTAGATCTCCAATATCTAAAGCATTTGCAGTAGTAAGTGCGTCTGGATAAACTTCCCGCAAATAGGTAATTAACATCCCAAATTGCGTACCCCAATCACCAACATGATTTAACCGCAAAACATCATGACCACAAAACTCTAAAATCCGGGCAATGGAATCACCAATAATAGTCGAACGTAAATGTCCGACGTGCATTTCTTTAGCAATATTTGGACTGGAAAAATCAACAATTTGCTTTTGTGGATTTGTTGCTGTGGGTATTCCCAATCTAGCATCTATCTGAATCGCGTTAAGTTGTGCTTCTAAATAAGAAGTTTGTAATTTGAGGTTAATAAAACCAGGACCTGCAATTTCTGGAGGTTCACAAATATCAGATACATCTAGTTTACTGACAATTTCCCCAGCGATAATTCTCGGTTGCTTTCCTAACTTTTTACTTAAAGATAAAGCCACATTAGCTTGATAATCACCAAATTTAGGATTACTGGCAGAAACTAAAATTGGATCTGTATTGGTATAATCTGTACCAAAAGCAGCTACTAAAGCCTGTGTTAATTTTAGTTTTAGTTGTTCTTGTGTAGCGTTCATTATGTAAATTGGATCTGTGTCAAAGGTGCTGTAATCCTTGATTTTAACTTGAAAATATGATCAATCAAAGAGAATTATCTAGTAGTTTGTCAAGATAAAAATGATGGACTGTAGTGTGAGCGTCTCGCTCACGCGGGCAAGACTTGTACTGAGCAGTTCGACAAGCTCACTGTAACACTTGTCGATAGCGCAGCGTGGCGTTAGCCATAGTATGCCCGCACTACCAAAAACCCGTCAAAATAAATTTGACGGGTAATGATAGGAAAAAACTTCTGTTTTTCCCTCCCCTACTCCCCCTGCCCCTCTTCTCCCCCTGGTTGCCTTTACCCGTCAATTAGTTCTTGACAGACTACTAGATGGTAGCATTCAGCCAGCGTCACCGTTTTTGTGACAAAAGAACCTAAAAATTTTAACCTTGAAGATTTAGTCTGATGGCGGCTAAAATTGTTACGATAACTTCAGATTAGTTGTTGAAACCTTGATTCAATCTGAAACCTTAGAATTACTAGAGTGGCCTCGCTTGTGCCAGCACCTTTCCACCTTTGCGGCAACTAAGCTAGGGGCAATAGTTGCGCGTGACTTGCCGATTCCTGAAACCCAGGTAGAAAGTGAACAGTTATTAGCGCAAACCAAAGAAGTTTACGAACTGGAAAGTCGTTTACATCCAGGATTATCCTTTGAAGGAATCCAAGATATCGGTGATTCCCTAGAACGGGCAATACTTCAAAGTATTTTACCTGGAGAGGAACTATTAGCGATCGCTACCACCCTGGCAGGGACAAGAAATTTACGCCGTGTCATTGATAATCAAGAAAATGTCCCAGTTTTAAACGATTTAGTTTCCCAATTACGAACGTACCCAGAATTAGAACAGGAAATCCACCGTTGTATTGATGAACGGGGAGAAGTAACTGATCGCGCTAGTCAGAAAATGGGGGAAATTCGGGTAGAATTGCGGAAAATCCGCAGCCAAATTACTCAAAAACTCCAAAATATTATCCAAGCAAAATCGGGAGCAATTCAAGAACAGTTAATTACCCAAAGAAGCGATCGCTTTGTCATCCCCGTCAAAGCCCCCCAAAAGGACGCAATTCCCGGCATTGTTCATGACACCTCCACCAGTGGCGCAACCCTGTATATAGAGCCTAGCAGTGTCGTTCCCTTGGGTAATCAACTGCGGCAAATCTTCAGAAAAGAGCAAACCGAAGCCGAAGCCATTCGTCGGACTTTGACGGAGAAAGTAGCCGCAGTTACCCCAGATTTAGAAAGGTTATTAGCCATTGTCACTACCTTAGATCTAGCAGTTGCGAAAGCTCGTTATAGTCTGTGGATAGGTTCTAACCCCCCGCGCTTTATCAATCGCCAAGACAATGAAATTATCACCTTGCGAAATCTGCGCCACCCGTTATTAGTATGGCAACAGCAGCACGAACAAGGAAATCCCGTCATTCCGGTAGATTTGCTGATCAGTCCCCAAATTCGGGTAGTCACCATCACAGGACCAAATACAGGTGGAAAAACGGTAACTTTAAAAACCTTGGGATTAGCGGCTATCATGGCGAAAGTGGGTTTATTTGTTCCTGCCCGTGAACCCGTAGAAATGCCGTGGTTTTCGCAAGTTTTAGCTGATATTGGGGATGAACAATCTTTACAACAGAGTTTATCCACGTTTTCAGGACATATTCGCCGCATTAGTCGAATATTAGAAGCATTGGAGGAGAAAGGAGTCAGGAGTCAGGAGTCAGACTTCGACTTCGCTCAGTCGAACGGAGTCAGGAGAAAGAAAGAAGAAGAGGAAGAAGTCAGGAGAAAGGAAGAGGAAGAGGAAGAGGAAGAAAAAGAAAAAATAAAACTACCAATCCCCAGTCCCCAGTCCCCAGTCCCCAGTCCCCAGTCCCTCGTATTACTGGATGAAGTTGGTGCAGGCACAGATCCGGTTGAGGGTAGTGCATTAGCGATCGCTTTACTCAAATATCTCGCCAATCATACCCAGCTAACAATGGCTAGTACCCACTTTGGCGAACTCAAAGCCTTAAAATATGAAAATCCTCAGTTTGAAAATGCTTCCGTAGAATTTAACGAAACCACCCTTTCACCCACTTATCGGCTATTGTGGGGGATTCCTGGACGTTCCAACGCCTTGAGTATTGCCTTGCGTTTAGGGTTAAAACCAGAAGTAGTAGCAGCAGCTAAAACTCAGGTTGGAGAAGCCACAGACGAAGTAAATCAAGTCATTGCCGGTTTAGAAGCCCAACGTCGCCACCAAGAAACCAAAGCCGCAGAAGCCCAAAAAATATTACGTCAAGCCGAACGATTATATAAAGAAGTTTCTGACAAAGCCGCTGCTTTAGAAGCCAGAGAAAAAGATTTGCGGGCTTCCCAAGAAATTGCCGTTCAACAAGCAATTACCCAAGCCAAAGGTGAAATTGCCCAAGTTATCCGCCGCTTGCAAAAAGGCACAGCCAACGCCCAAGATGCCCAACAAGCCACCGCATCCCTCAGTCAAATTGCCCAAAAATATGAACCTGCACCGCCACCTAAACCTAAACCTGGGTTTATGCCCAAAGTCGGCGATCGCGTGCGAATTCCCAAATTAGGGCAAACCGCCGAAGTCTTAACAATTCCTGATGCTGACGGCAATTTCGCCATTCGTTTTGGCATCATGAAAATGACAGTCCAACTCCAAGATATAGAATCATTAGATGGACAAAAACCCGAACCCATAGTTAAAACAAAACCAGCCCCAGCCGTAGTTACACCACCACCAGCCCCAGCCATTCGCACCTCTCAAAATACTGTAGATTTGCGCGGAAAACGCGTAGCTGATGGCGAATATATCTTAGACAAAGCCATTTCTGAAGCCGCTGGACCCCTATGGATTATTCATGGACACGGTACTGGCAAACTAAAGCAAGGAGTTCACGCTTTCTTACAACAACATCCCAGAATTACCCATTACGAACCAGCAGCACAAGCCGATGGTGGTAGTGGTGTCACTATTGCTCATATCTAAAGGGAACAGGGAACAGGCAAAATTATTACAACTAACAACTGTACGGGCGAAGCATTTGGAGAACTATTTTTGGCAATGACCGATAATTTATCTTCCCAATGCTTCGCCCCTACTGACAACTGTACGGGCGAAGCATTTGGAGAACTATTTTTGGCAATGACCGATAATTTATCTTCCAAATGCTTCGCCCCTACTAACAAATCTCGTTTCCAAATAGGCAACAACACCAGCGTCTTTCAGCTTAATCATCTATGCTAAAAGTTATGCACTCAACCGCTAATTCCACTATACCAAAATCAGCTTGGGAGGATTTAAGTCAACTCCCAGCCTCGAGTACAATTCAATGGGAAAATATCAAAACTCAGTTAGATTTAGTGCTATTAGCCCTAGAGACCTTAACTGGCATTGGTTCAGAGGCAATGCTATCAGCCGCAGTTAGTCTGGATTTAGAATCAAAAGTACCAGATCGGGTAGCCCTGTGGCGATTGCGGCAATCGAATCCCCTTCGCAAAAGTCAAGGAGGACGAAAAAAATTAGATGTAGAAGAAGCGCGATCGCTAGTTTTAATTATCTGTTATCTCGCCAAGCAGCACCAGGAATTAATTCGCCGGGCTGTCGGTTTATTAGAGCAGATGACAGCAAATAAGCAACAACCTCACCAAACTGCGTTATTGGGAGATTATATAGATAGTTTTTGTAATACTTACCAAGAACGCATGGAAGAGGAAGAAGCCACTCCTGGGGATATACTTACCCACCTAGCCCTAAAACTGTTAATAAATTTACTCTTTTATAGTGCCGGCGGTGGACACCGTCGTTTGTGGTTAGCACTCATAGACCTTTCCACAAAATAATTTGTGATTTGCGATTTTCACTCCCAATCTAAAATCCAAAATTCCCTATTTTTTTCGTTGAAATTGTTGTTATGTCTCTATCAAATCCTGTCATTCGTCGCTATACCCCCCCCACTTGCACACTAGAAATCTGGGCGGAAAACTCCCCTTTGTCCCGGTGGACAGACAAAACTATTATTAATGATCCTAGTTTTCGTCTGCAATTTGATGATCCACAACTACCAGAAGCACAGAAAATTATCATCCAGGGTGATCACCAGCAGCTAGAAGTTTTATGTAATATTGTTACTACTTACGTTCAAAAGCTGCTGCAACAATCTGCCGAAGATTTTAGTATCACTTTAGCAGGTAATGATTATCCCCATACAGGATCAGAAGCAGCTCCAGAATCGCCCGATATTCCCCCGTCTGCCTTTCCTACCCAAAATTTACGATCCTTTAACACTCAAATTCCCCAAACGAAAGTTTATTTAGAATCTAGTAGTAATTTAACTCACAAACTCTTTTTTGGTGATCTTGCTAACCAGACATCTGGACAGGTAATTAAACTGAGTTTACTACAACTATTTGATTTAGCAACAGCTTTAGATGAATACACATCTGATATGATTGTTTTACCAACTACTAGTAGTCAAACTGTCAGGCAGAATCTACCTAAGTGGGCCCCTATAGCCGCAGTTTTGGTATTAGCAGCCGGCTTAACACCATTTACCTGGCAATATGCCAAGAATATTCAGAAAAATCGGCAGAGAATAGCTAAAAATAGTCCTGAGTCCGTCAAACCAGTGGCGATAGAACCTTCTGTACAAGACACTACAGCAACGCCGCCACTCCCTTTAATCACGCCTCAGCCCCAACTGATACCACCACTTACTAACTTTAGTACGCCCTTACCGCCGCTTTCCGTTCCTAATACAACTATCCCTGGGACACCAACCACAACATCTCAGCCGTCATTAACCATACCATCCGATACTTCTTCCTATCCTATTCCTCGACAAATTCTTGATAGCCCGAAAGTAGCAAAAGCCATACCAAATTCTTCAAGTATTCTGGCTAAAAAAGGCATGAATACCCCTAAATCTCAGAATTTGCCATCTAATATTTCCCCACCATCTCAGTCTGTTGCCACTATCCCCAACAATAGTTTTAGTAATCTTCCTAACATAATTCCCACTCCTTTTGCTCCGGAATTACCGCAGGATACTGTAGGTATCGCTACGCCAGATCAGCCATCTCCAGCGGAAAATAAAGAGAATTTAATTAGGAAATTAAGAACTGCAACTAAAACTACGTCAGGTACACAAGTTACTAATAATAAGACTTTATTTGATACACCTCAAGTAGCAGAAGCGAGAGAATACCTCAACAAACGTTGGCAACCACCAACTGGTCTCTCTCAAGCCTTAGAATATAGTTTAACATTGGGTATTGATGGTACAATTGAAAAGATTTTGCCCTTAAATAAAGTTGCCAGAGAATACATTGATAGTAGTGGCATTCCCCAAATTGGGAAACCTTTTGTTTCTACTAATAAATCTGGGCAAAACTTGAGAATACGAGTTATTCTCAATCCTGATAGTAAAGTGCAAACATTTCCAGAAACACCATAGGAATTAAAAGAATGCAGAATTTAGAATTTAGAATTTAGAATTACGTTTTGCAACGGGGATTTTACCCCGACGCAAAACCCGCTGCTTGTAGAAGCAGGGGACTTTAACCCCCAAAGGTAAGTTAAAAATTATAAAAAAAGGGAACGGGGAACAGATAAGAAACTTTGGTTCTGAGTTCAGAGCTTCAGTCAAAAAAAAGATGTTTTTAAAAGATGCGTAGCCCGAAAAAAACAGTGTCATTATTTCAATTTCATGTTTTTAAACATGAGTTTTTTCTGTTCCCTGTTGCTTCGGAGTTCCCTCTGAACTAATAATTTTGCTTCGATTGCTCTTTGCTAAATTATAAAATCTAAATAGGTTAATTAGAAGAGGACATTTTATCTAGGAAAATCTTGGTGGTACTATCTTCTACTCTCGTATAAATATAAGTTTCCGGCTCTTTGATTTTGTGAGTTTTGAAGATTTTTTCGGCACGCTCCCATAAATCTGCATCCTCACCATAGGGAATATTATTAAATCCCTTTAATTCAAAAAATATCGGTCTTTTTCCAAAAAATGTAGCACCGACAACGCATTCTCTAATATTAATTGTTTGATCGGGTTGAAAATAATCAGGAACAGAAAATTCCTCCTCAATTTCACATCCACCTTCAATCAAATCAATCTCTGGATTAGCTTGCATAAATTCCAACCGCGACTCTAGATGATAGGGTTTATAGGTATCGTCACTGTCAATAAATGTGATATAGTTTCCAAAAGATGCTTGAATACCCGCATTTCTGGCGTAAGCGGCTTTCCGATTTTGATGTTTCAGATAACGGATATGACTAAATTTTTGTAGGTAACTATTGACAATTTCAAAAGTATGATCTTGGCTACCATCATCAACTACAATTAATTCAAAATCCTGAAAAGTTTGTTGAAGGACGCTATTTATGCAATCGTTTAAGTATTTTGCCCGATTGTAGGTACATAAAATAATCGAGATTGTCGGCTTAGGGTCAAAATTTATACTAGGCATTTTTTTGAGGTTGAACAAAAGTTCCCTGAAATTAGGTATAACTCGCATATTATACGTTATTTATGGATTACTATAAAAATCACCCATTTGTTCAAAATCATTAAATATTATGAATCAAAATCAGTTTATTCAACAAGAGTTAAATCCTCAAATTACAGTTGTTATGCCAGTGTATAATGGCGAAAAGTATCTTGATACAGCAATCAAGAGTATTTTAAATCAAACGTTTACCAATTTTGAACTTGTCATTGTAGATGATGCTTCCACAGATAGCAGCGTAAAAATTATCAATTCCTACCAAGATGAAAGAATTAAATTAATTCAAAACAATATCAATCTGGGGATACCAACAACTAGAAATAAATGTTTGCAAGCATCATCAGGTGAGTACATTGCTGTTTTAGATTGTGATGACTATGCATATCCATCAAGATTAGCAGAACAATTTGAGTTTATGGAAAATAACCCAGACTTTGGTATGGTTGGGTCTTGGGTTGAATTAATGGATGATCATGATAATTTGACGGGTGAAGTATGGAATGAGGAAGAACCCGATCAAAAAATTCCTTGTAGGCTGTTATTCCATAACTATTTTGCTCATTCAGCGGTTTTGATGAGAAGAAGTGCAATCAACGCAGTTGAGATAAATGGAGAGGTTTATAGAAAAGATTATCCAAATGCTCAAGACTATGATCTATGGGTAAGAATATCAAAAAAATTCAAAGTTTGGAATCTTCCCAAAGTTTTAATTAAATATCGTGTACATTCTCATTGTATAAGTCTAAAAGCCGCAAATTTAGTTGAAAAATTGACCTGTAAAATAGTTACTGATCAAATCAATGATTTAGGTATTCAACCCACGGATAAAGAATTAGCATTACATAGACAAATAGGATCTTATAATCCCCAGGAAATTGATACATCTATAGAGTACATGAAAGAAGTAGCAAATTGGTTGACAATACTCAGAAATGCTAATAATGAAACAGGTTTATACAATCATCATGATTTTAATCAAGTTCTAGCAGATTTACAGTTATTTATATTTTGTCATTGTCTTAAACAACAAGAAATGAAACTACACAGATTAGAATTGATTACCTCATAGCAATACCTTGTCCAAATTGGAAAAAGCCTTGATTTGTAGGTTAGGTTAAGCGACAGCGCGACCCAACACCCCATCACAAAGAGGCCTATGTCTATGGGGAAAAATGCAATATTCCTTGTTCAGCGTCTAATGTTGCCATCACTCCCACAGGTAAAGCAGCATTGGGGGTATCATGACCAAAGGGGAGATTAGAAACTATGGGAATACCCAAATCACCCAAACAATCGCGCAATACTTCCTCTACAGTAAAACTAGGTATATTAGGTGGGGCTTCACACTTAGTAAACCCTCCCAAAGCAATACCACGAACTTTAGATAAAGCCCCGCTCAAACGCCACTGTGTCAACATCCTATCAATGCGATAAGGTGTTTCTGTCACATCTTCCCAGGCTAATATTACACCATCGAGGTCGGGTAAAATCGGTGTTCCTAAAAGATGGGTAGCGACTGTCAGATTACCAGGAAGCAAGATTCCCGTTACTGTACCACCACCCCAACCACAACCTTTTAAAGGTGCGAGGTGACGACCTTCTACTATGTCTAATAACCGCTTGATTGACCATTCTGACTCATTGGCTAGGGTAGTCATGACGGGACCATGTACACTGGCAATTCCGGCGTTATAGAGACTCCAAAGCAGGGCTGTGATGTCAGAAAAGCCAATTAACCATTTAGGGGTAATGGTATTTTCTTGCCAAGTCCAATCTTCTAAAATCCGGGTGCTACCAAAACCACCTCTCGCGCAGAGGATTCCCTGACATTCGGGATCTTGCCATGCTGTGGCTAATTGTTGACGACGGTGGGCATCTGTACCAGCTAGATAACCATGTCTATCATTGAGATTGTCGCCAATTTTAATCCGATAGCCGTGGGACTTCCAAATTTCCACACCTTGATTAAAAGCCTCAACTTCTCGCAATGCACCACTGGGGGCAATGACGCGCAGTAAATCACCGGGTTTGAGGGGTGGGGGTTTGAGGGTAGATTTGAGATTTTGAATGTTAGACATCAAGAGAATTACTGGCGGTTGTTAAATTTAAATTAGATCAAGAATCCACGGTAAAAGCCATACTGTAAGAGACTCTTAACTCTTAACTCCTGACTCCTGACTCCTGACTCCTGACTTCTGTGATAGTAGGTTTCTGATTTCCGCCGATATTTTCCCGTTGGTTAATTAAATAAATACTGATTAAGGTCAGAAAAACCCCAAACCATTGAATAGTAGTCAGGACTTCATTGAGAAAAATATAACCAAATATTAAAGCAAAAACGGGTGTGAGAAAAGTCAGAGAACTTAAACTGGTGAGATTGCCACTAGAGGCAAAGTAGAAAAATAATCCGTAAGCGATCGCACTGCCAAATACAGTAGCATAACTTAATGCCAACCAGTCCGATAGGACAAGATTTTCCCACTGTTGAGATTCTAATACTGAAGAAATTCCCCACAAAGGCAAGCCACCGATAATCATGTGCCATCCTGTAGCTGTTACTGGATCTACATATCGGCACACAAAGCGAATCATCACTGTTCCCACAGCCATTGATAAAGCTGCCAGTAACATTAACCACTCACCACTATCAAATAACTGTTGCCAATTATCTGTAGAGATGGTGATTCCTGATGCAAAAAGATGGAAAATCAACTCTTGAGGTAAACCAATCAAACTAATTCCTGTGATTCCCAAACCTAACCCTAACCATCCCCATAATCCAATATGTTCTTGAAATAACCACAGGGAAAGTAAAGCTACTGCTAGGGGTTGGGAGTCTATCATGACCGAACCTAAACCAGCATTGGTTCTGACTAAACCTTCAGCTAAAAAGCCTTGAAATAAAGTGCCATCAACTAAAGCAAATATAATAATCCACAACCACCCTAACCAACTTTGAGGTTGAGGTTTACCCATAAATGCAGCCACCATGAGAATTAACACCCCCGCAGGTATTAATCTGACTCCAGCCATAAATAGGGGTGTGGTGTGAGGAATTACGCCTTTCATTGCCACCATTGCTGTACCCCAAAGGAAAAAAGGAGCAATTAATAGTAGATACGCGAGGGGATTTTTAGATCCACTGAGTTGCACTTGCATGAGATGATTGTGGTTTTTATGAATAGATGAAAAAATTAGTTTAACTGATTTTACGGTTTTTGAAGTCTTGGTGAGTGGAAATAAGATTCTAATAATTATTAACCGCAGATGAACGCAGATGAACGCAGATAAAGATGGATGAATTAAGGGATTTTAGGATGCTGTTAGGAGAATGTAAATGATCACAACTAAACCCAGGGTTGAAGATAGTTTTGGGATGACATTAGCACCATTGTCTGTGGAAGAAATCTACAGTCAGGCAGATAATCCTGCTAATGGTGCGGTGGTAGTAATGAGTGGTATGGTTCGTAATCAAACTGATGGTAAGTCTGTGGTAGCTTTGGAATATCAAGCTTATGAACCAATGGCTTTGCAGGTATTTTATCAAATTGCTGATGATATTCGTGATCAATGGCCTGATGTGAGTCGGGTGGTGATATATCATCGCATTGGTAGATTGTCTGTTGGGGAAATTAGTGTGGTTGTGGCTATCGGTTGTCCTCATCGTGGTGAGGCTTTTGCCGCTTGTGAGTATGCTATTAATACATTAAAACACAATGCGCCGATTTGGAAAAAGGAACACTATAGCTTGCTGGGTGAAGATGGTTCTCCAATAGCAGAGTCTAGTTGGGTATCTATTAAAGATTGTAAACACTGAGAAACCAAGAAAAATACATTGGTTATTGATTGTAATATAGGTTGGGTTGTTCGCGTCAAAGTTGCGAAGCAATGGAACTAAACCCCATATTAACCATAAGATACCAATAAATGGTGTTGGGTTTCCTTGGGTCAACCCAACCTACTAATACTACTTAACAGGGATAGAATCAACATCCACAGTTTCGCCAGCCGCAGGGGCATGATTAGCCGGATTGCTGGTACTATTTTCTACAGTTCCTTTTTTGGCCTTCCAACCATCAAGAACTAAGGAAGAAACTTCGGAAACGAATAAACTTAACAATAAAACATCATCAATTTGGCCAATAATAGGAATAAAATCTGGAGAAATATCTAAAGGACTAATTAAATAGGCTACCGTGCCGATAATTATCCACCAACGGTATTTAGGATTGCGTAGAGTGTTCCGATACCATGTGTACAGGGATTGAATTGAGAAGTTCATGTTCTTAACCTCCAGTGATTTTTTTATTTTGGCAAATAATCCTCTAAACTCCCGGTGGGAATAACCGTCATATTGTGTATAGAAGATGTTACTCCTGAGTAATTAGTTAGAAAAGTTTGTGAGTAATGCAAAACTCTCTAAAATGAAAATGCTTTGACTATTAGGAATGGAGAGAGGAAACCCACACAGTGGATATTTTAGATTTATTTAAGAAAGGCGGGCCCTCCATGTGGCCTTTGCTAGTTTTATCAGTCCTATCAGTAAGTGTGATTTTTGAACGGCTGTGGTTCTGGTTACGGATTCTTGCTCAGGAAAAAGAAATAGTCAATCGGGTTCTGGATGCTGCTGGTGAGGATTGGGGCATCGCTGAAGCAATAGCTGAACAAGCCAAAAATCAGCCCATTGGCAGATTTTTATACGCACCTTTAAGCTTACAAAAAAGTGATCCAGAAACCTTTAGATTAGCCCTAGAATCCACCGCAGCGGACGAAATAGCCGGAATGCGTCGGGGTGAAAAACTTTTAGAAGCGGTGATTGCCCTTTCGCCACTGTTAGGATTATTGGGTACAGTTCTGGGTTTGATTCGTTCTTTAGGTGCAATTCGCATTGGTGATTTGGGAACTGAATCTACAGCCGGTGTCACCACGGGGATTGGGGAATCGTTAATTAGTACAGCAGCGGGATTAATAGTAGCGATCGCTAGTTTAGTATTTTACCGCCTATTTCAGAGTTTTGTTGTTAACCAAGTTAAAATTTTCAACAAAGCTGGTAATGAAATGGAACTGCTTTACCGTCAATATCCTCCCGAACCTAAAACAATTAACACAGAAAGATTCTCAAAACGCACCTCTAAAAATTTCGATTCATCTTCTCAGTTAGAATCAAAAACATTTATCCAAGAACCGGAAAATGAGCCAGATGATACAACTTATCATTCCAATTTGAAATCTGGAGAAAAACAAGAAGATGAAAGTTAAGCTAGATACTCCGACTGAAGACGTTCAGATTCAAATTATCCCCTTAATTGATGTTGTTTTTTGTATTCTGACATTCTTTCTCTTAGCAGCTTTGCAATTTACTCGTCAACAAGCAATTAATGTTGACTTACCCAAAGCTAGTACAGGCGAAAATTCTGCGGCTAATTCCCAAATTAAAAGCAAAATATTACCTGTAACAATTGATGCTATTGGATTGACTTACATCGAAAAAGAACCTGTGAAACAGGAAGAATTAGAAGCACGTTTAAAACAATATATCCAAGCCAATCCAGATGGAATTTTAGTATTGAATGCGTCGCGGACAGCTACTTATAACGACGTGATTCAAACATTGGATTTGCTGAGAAAAGTAGGAGGAAATCGTGTATCTTTGGGAATTATCCCCGGTTCATCTCAACCACTGACAAATTCACCCAATTTCCCAACTCCTCCCATACCTAATAATCCCACCAACCCAGGAATTAATCTACCAGGGAACGGAATTAATCCCGGTACTTTACCTCAAGCGCCTGTAACACCAGGAACTAATAATTCTTCTCCTCAAAATTAAAACCATTTTGTGAGAAATTTTGGATATTTCTTCCCCATATTTTCCTCAATAATTAGGAATTTATGGGGATATTTTTAGGTAAATTTAAATAAGTGCATTTAGGAGAAAAAACCATGAAAGCGATATTAATGACAGCAGCGGGTAAACCGGAAGTTTTAGAATTACAAGAAGTTCCCCAACCCATACCCACAAATAAAGAAATTTTAGTGAGAATTTTAGCGGCTGGTGTTAATCCCATTGACACAAAATTACGTCAACGGGGGACATTTTACCCTGAACAAATGCCAGCTATTTTAGGATGTGATGGTGCAGGTATAGTGGAAGCTGTGGGTAATGATGTCCAAAAATTTGGCGTTGGTGACGAAGTATATTTTTGCTATGGTGGTTTGGGTGCAAAATCTGGAAATTATGCAGAATATACCATTGTTGATGAAAGATTTGTAGCCTTTAAACCCAAATCGGTTTCTTTCACCGCAGCAGCAGCAGCACCTCTGGTTTTAATCACTGCTTGGGAAGCTTTATATGAACGGGGAAGACTTGAACCAGGAGAAAAGGTATTAGTTCATGCTGGTGCGGGTGGTGTTGGTCATGTGGCTATTCAATTGGCTAAACTCAAAGGTACAGAGGTAGCGACTACGGTTAGTTCTCTAGAAAAGGCTAATTTTGTCACTCAACTTGGTGCGGATAAAATCATTTTTTACAAAGAAACTGATTTTGTCGCATCTGTATTAGAGTGGACTAATGGTGAAGGTGTAGATTTAGTTTTTGATACTGTTGGTGGTGATACTTTTGAAAAATCTTTTCCCGCAGTGCGACTTTATGGGGATATTGTGACTATTCTTGAACCGAAAGCTAACACTGTTTGGAAAGTTGCTAGAAATAGAAATCTCCGCATTGGTTTAGAATTAATGTTAACACCGATGTTGTTAGGAAATGTGGAAGCGTTAATACATCATGGAGATATTTTACAAGAATGTGCTAATTGGATAGATGAAGGGAAGTTAAAAATTGAAGTTAGTCAGACGTTCCCTTTAGCGTCAGCAGCAAAAGCACACGCTTTAGTGGAAACTGGTTCTGTGCTGGGTAAGGTTGTTTTGTTAAATTAATCATTAAGTAGGGAATTTGTTGAGATTGTTTTGTCACTTTAGTTATTTACAAAGATGGGATTTTTCTCAACTTTGGCAAATAAAAAACACCGTTAAAAAAATAAACTTATTATCTGCGAAATTAGGAAAAATCATCATATCTAATTCCGCAGTAATATTGTTTATTTGTATATTTGCTATATTTTTATTTCCTATTCCTACTTTTGCAGTCCCAAATGAACCCATAACTTTAACTTGGGAATTATTACAAGAACGAGTTAAAACACCAATTTTGCGAGATGGTAATTTAACTGTAGATTTAAGGAAAATGGTAATTGATTTACGTCCAGAAAATGGTATTTTCCGAGATGATTTTTACCAATTACTCAGAAAAGAATTACAAAAAACTGGTGCGACGGCTTTGGGTTTAGATTTGAGTAATTCTGTAATTGAAGGTGATTTTTATGGGAGTGATTTGGGTTTAAGAACTCCTGTTTATGCTCAAGGTATAGCCCAAATTTTCACACCTATGGAACGGGAACAGTTAGAAAGTTTACGTTCTGTATGTTTGCAATCTTTAACAAGGGCTTTTCCTAATTCTAAAGATTGTAAATCTTTGTTGAATAATCAGTCAAATAATTCTAGTAGTATTTCTGTGTTTCGTGGGGCTTTAATTATGGTAGAAAGTCGTTTTAATGGTGAGGTAAAATTTCCGAATACGTTCTTTCTGCAATCTGTAAATATTCAAGGGGCAAATTTTTTAAAACCTACTAATTGGGAGGAATCAAGATTTAGTAGAACTGTGAGTTTTAATGGGGCTATTTTTCACGCTCTTAGTAGTTTTCAAGGTAGCATTTTCTTTGACAAAGCTAATTTTCAAAATGTCAAATTTCTAGATGCTACTAATTTCCAAGGTGATGTATTTTGTGATGATGCAAAATTTAATCAAGGAAAATTTCAACAAATAGTTAGGTTTAATAGTAGTTATTGGCAAGAAAATGCTGATTTTTCTAGTGTGATTTTTAATAATCAAGTAAACTTTAACAGAGCTAATTTTCATCAATTTCTATTCATGAAAGATGCTATTTTTAAACAAGGACTAATTTTTCGAGAATCTGAGTTTAATCAATCTGTGGATTTGCAAAGTGCAAGTATTCTTAATCAAGCTGATTTTAGTGATGTTAACTTTGCGGAAACAGCATTTTTAAATGTTTCTGATTTGGTGTTTAATTCTAATCAAGCGAAAATTTTAGGTAATGTTGGAGAAATTGGCAAAAAGTTGATTGTCCCCACTTTACGCGGTAATCAAAATATTTTGCGGAATTTAAGTCAAAATTTCCGGTTACAACAGCAGGTTAGTGATGCAAATCAGTTAGAATATACAAAACAACGGTTAAGGTTAATTGAATTAAGTCATCAGTTGATAGCTATTAATATTAATACTGCTGCTGTGAATAGGTTGATAAATTTAGGTTTTTCCGCAACCCAAGCGGCTGAAATTTATCAATATCGTCAAATCAAACATTTTCGGAATATTAGCGAGTTACTAGTTTTAGCAGATGTGAATTTAGAAATATATAATCAGTTAAGTGATAGAATTATTGCCACTGAACCTCTGGTTTTTAGTGGGTGGGTAGTTAGATCTTTAAGTTGGTTGTTATTGAGTTTATTATTGTTGTTAAGTGGTTATGGGACAAACTTTTGGTTAGTATTTGGTGTGGGTGGTGTAGTTATTTCCTGTTTTGGTGTATTATTTTGGTTAGTTGATCGCTATCGTCGTTTGTCTCCTGTAGCAATTGTTCCTAGATATTATGAAACTGTTTGCATATTATTGAGTTTTATTTGTTTAATATCTGGTAGTTTATTAGCAATTTTTCGGAATTCTGGGAATCCTTGGTTAACTCTACTGTGTTTATTTTTCATTATTTTTCCCTTACCTGGAATTTTATTATGGCGACTTTATCAACAAGGACGTTATCATGATTTAATGGATATTTCCTATTTTCGAGAAGATGGAACATTAAGACAATTGAGATTATTAATTGGGAGATTACCAGTTATTCCTAGAAATCCTAGTTTCCGGGAAAGATATATGCCACTATTATGGGATAAACGTTGGAATTGGCTGAATTATTATGATTTTAGTTTGAATAATTTGGTGAGATTGGGATTTAATGATATCCGTTTACGTGATGAACATTTACCAGGAATTATCTCTACCTTGGCTTGGTATCAATGGAGTTTAGGGTTACTTTATATTATTCTCGCTGGTTGGACTCTCTCGCGGACAATTCCCGGCTTGAATTTATTGATTTATCTCAAATAGATTGAAAATTTTTCAACTTTTAGAAAAACAAGAACTTTATTTTTTACCGAATATTCTTGTACAATATACAGACGGTAAAATTACTTATTAATCCCATTCATCACAAGGTTGATAATTTATGAATGTAGCTAGAATTGGCATCATTGGTGGTAGTGGGTTGTATAAGATGGAAGCACTGAAAGATGTGGAGGAAATAGAAATTTCTACGCCTTTTGGTTCACCGTCAGATGCGATTATTCTCGGAACTTTAGAGGAAACACGAGTGGCATTTTTAGCGCGTCATGGTCGTAATCATACGTTGTTACCTTCGGAGTTGCCATTTCGGGCTAATATTTACGCTATGAAGCAATTGGGGGTAGAATACCTGATTTCTGCTAGTGCTGTGGGTTCTTTGAAGGCTGAAGCTAAACCCCTAGATATGGTAATTCCCGATCAATTTATTGACCGCACCAAGAATCGCATTTCTACCTTCTTTGGTGAGGGAATTGTGGCGCATATTGCTTTTGGTGAGCCGATTTGCCATAATTTGTCCGGGGTTTTGGCTGAAGCGATCGCTTCTTTAAGTTTACCAGATGTTACATTACATAATGGTGGTACGTACGTATGTATGGAGGGACCGGCTTTTTCTACTAAGGCTGAATCTCATCTTTATCGGAGTTGGGATGCTACAGTCATCGGGATGACAAATTTACCCGAAGCGAAGTTAGCCAGGGAAGCAGAAATCGCCTATGCAACCTTGGCGCTGGTGACGGATTATGATTGTTGGCATCCTGATCATGATAGTGTGACGGTGGAAATGGTGATTGGGAATTTACATAAAAATGCAGCAAATGCACAAAAGGTAATTCAAGAAACTGTGAAGCGGTTGAGTGCAAATCCCCCTGCTAGTGAGGCGCATTCGGCTTTGAAATATGCGATTTTGACGAATTTGGAGAAAGCGCCAGCAGCAACTAAGGAGAAGTTGGCTTTGTTGTTGGAGAAGTATTTGTAAGGGAATAGGGGATGAGAACTGACTGACTAAATCGGTCTATTCTCTCGCCCATGATAGATGCGTAAAATAATCACATCATCTTCGAGAATAGTGTAGTGAATAATATAGCCGTATTTACCAAAAGAAACTAAAAGTTTTCGTAATCCTGCTACGTCATCTACAATCGCGCCTCGATGTGGATTTTGCTGTAGAGTATCGCTAGAAGAGACTATTGTTTGTACTGCGCGTGCTGCTGCGTTAACATCATTAAGTGCGATAAAATCGTAATGACGATTTAAGTCGTTAATTGCAGTTTGGGTCCAAACTATCTGAGACATCAGCGTTCTTGATTGATTCCTAAGCTATTTACCCATTCCCGCACTCGTTCATGTTCCACTCCTGAACCTGTGCGACGGTAGGCTTCTAGCGCGGATTTACTTTGTTGAATCATGTCGGCTTCAGTGAGAGGTTGAAAATTTAGTTCTGCATCTATTTCGCCATACTCAAGTGATTCTTCTGTGGTTTGAGTAGGTTTATTTGTCAGCAACCGCTCAAAATCTTCTAATTCCCCAGATGTACCAGTTAGCCATGTTAAGAGAAGGGTTTTTACTTGTTCTCCAGGTAATGGTTGAAGATGATCTAGAATTTGTTGTCTAATATTACTCGCTATCATAAGTTTTTGATTTTTGTGGTAGCTTTGCCTTCAATATAACATTTTTGGCGTTGGTGATAGATAGCCATATCATTAATCCCACCAATAAGTAATAACTACAGCATCTCGCTGTTGCCAAAGCGACTCACCTTCCAAACCTGCTTCCAATCTCATTCGTAACTGTCGCCCAAGTCGCAAACCATATTCTTCATTATTACCATCAGTAATATCCACTGAATCTGCACGCCACTTTTTACCCAAATCCAAAAGCTGAGACACGATACTATCTTGGTTTTCTGTCAAAATGTAGAGGGTATCCCCAGGATAAGCTACAAAGTGGATTATACTCGATTCTGGCATCGGGCGATAATTTGCCATTGCCAATAAAGTATCTACCAAACCACCAAAACTTAAACCATTTTCATCTGGTGCAAAAATTGGTTTCGTAAACAGAAAACTTGCCCATAGATGAGAATGTTGGCTAAGATCCCTAACAACCTCCTCCCCATTAAACTCATTAAAGCGACGTTGCCACACCAAAGCTGCAAAAAGTTCCTGGGGACTGTATTCTTGAGCTAGGGTTTGAATATTAGCTAAGTTCAACATAGAGAATTAATAACAGTTTGATTAAGTAGGTTGGCGTTAAAAATTGTCGTTATGGTAAGGGAACAGAAAAGAGGTTTTCAGCCTCCTAATTATATCATTATTGTCCAAAATTATCTGCGTTCATCTGCGTTTATCCTCTTCCATCTGCGGTTAATTCTTTATTGTTGTACCTCACTTGAATGGGAATTACTAGAAAATATCCCCGACTTCTTAAAGAAGTCGGGGATCTGAATAGGATCTTCATGAAAATTAGTCAGAAATGCCAGCATCTCGAAGGCGTTTTTCTAACTCTTCCAAACGTTTTAAGGCAGTTTCTTTAGCAAGTCGTTCTTGTTGCACTAACTCAGAACCCCAAAGTAGCAAATTACCATCTTGATCCCACCAGCGTAACCAGTAACCTTGACGGTTTTCACGTTTTCCTTGCCAAACACCAATAAATAATTCCATTTCAGTTAACCAGTAACGGTTATTTTCATCTGAGAAACGCAATTTATAGTGTCCATTTTCATGCAAGTTATATATTTCTAACTCACCGATATCTGGTTGAAAAATAATGTAATCAGGAACTTGTAAAACTTGTTCATAATAAAACCATTTTCCGGGGGGATAGGTGTGTTTATTAGAATATTCACTACCATCGGTATCGGAAAGAAATTCTATTACCACCGCAGGAATTTGTCCCTGTTTGTGGGGGGTGTAACTGCGTTGGATTTGTTCTCTAGGCACTGTAATTTGCGGCACGTAAGCCCAGTCAGGGGCTTTGATGACAAATTTACCATTAACTGTGGCGCAGATGCCGTAATTGGTGGTAGCAAGGGCAGTTTCTGGAAGTTTGCCAGCGAGTTCTAGGCTTTCTGTGAGTGCTGCTGCTAGACTGGGTTGATTGACATTATCCACAGGTTCATTGTCTAAAACAAAGTCTTCAGGTAAAAGTTCCCAAGTGATCTTGGTGGTGGAAGCACTTACAACCATAGGAAACACAAATAAGGGATTAAATTCTAGTATATAGTTATTCTCAATCAAATGTGAACAGGACAATAATGAAATCCCTACCTCTAAACAACCTGAAAACTAAAGTTCAAACTTGCCCAATTATTCACATCCAAAACATAAGCATCATTAATATCAGTTGTCACTTTACTGGCGTTATGTAAATCTTGTAATATGGCTTGGGCAACTTCTAAGGGATTGACAATGGGACTAATAGCCTGTTGATCTGTGGTAGGATATTTAGCGATCGCTAATGCCGTGAGAGTTTCCTTAAATGGTGCTGTACTCAGAATAATTTGGTGTTCACAAAAAGTATAACGAGTAGGCAGTAACCAGCCAGCTATCGGGTGATTCTCTGGGATTTTGACAGTTTTACCCGGAGGAATCAGAACTTCTATTAATTGGGGTTTGGTAGGAGGAATATCTGTCTGCAGGAAAACTTCCCAAGGATAAAAAGCAAAGGCATCTTGATAATTATTTAAACCCACTAAAATTAAGTATATCGGGCGATCGCTCAAATTTTCAATTTTATATTGCCAGCGACTACCCACAGGAATTGTCGGCATAGCTATTTCTTCATAGCCAGGTGTTTGCAAAGTGTTATCAATACTTGCAGTCCCCAAAGTATCCCTCACCATAAAAACACGGGGTAAAACGTTGTTAACAATCTCTAAAGTTGCCCTCACAGGTAACCGCGAAGAACCTTTATTTTCTGTCAACTGCCACAACTTTGATGCTAACAGAGTAGAAAATTTTGGTTTTAATCGCTGTACTGCCACCTTCACCGCTTCCCCAACTTCCCCTATCGTATTAATAATCAATTCACCACCCAGGCAAAAAAGACCATAACGGCTGGGGACTTGGGCAACTTTACCAAACACATAATCAGCAGTTTCTTCTACAGTAGCAATATTAGCAATCCGGTTAATTCCTGAAAAAACACTAGTAGCATCTACCCGTTCAATTCTTTCCAAACCCTGATCTAAAGCCACATTAACATGAATATTTCGAGGTAATACCCGAATAACTTCTTGGACTATTTGCCCAACTTGAGGTAGGGTAGTAATTTCTTTATTTGTAAATTGGGCTTTAGCTATTAACCCACTTCGTGATTTAACCACTAACTCTTCTCCCGTATCCAGAGTTAACCGAGAATTTACGCCATAATTTGTGAGAACTTGATTAGGTAATCCTCCTAACCATAATTTGACTGTTTTGCCATCATCATCTATGGCTTGAACTACACCAATACTTCTCAATTTATCAATCGGAAAATAATCAACAATTAAAGCATTTTGAGATTTTTTTGGCTCATTTACTAGACTTGGTTGTTGTTTTCCACCTAACTGATACATGGAAGTAGCAACACCAGAAAGAAAAACTGGGATTGTTTTGGCTGGGATAGTTTCCCACAAATATTGAGTTAAAGCATAAGTTAATAATCCCGCAGTCCAATTAGAGAAAAGAAATTCTCCGGCTTGCTGATTTAGTTCTGAAGTCGCATTGATCATCAGAGGATTATTATTAGCTGATTTATGATTTTTCAGTTGTGATAGAAATTCTAATTCTTCTATTTGTAAAGTTGCTGTTGATAATTCTGGACGGGTACGCATTCGTAAACCACTGGGTTTTAATTCACTAGAATGATAGTAGCTAGTATCTAATATTGCTGTAACTTGATTTGTTGGGAGCGATCGCAATAATAATAACAGAGTTTCTGCCAATAAATAGTTTCTCGAATTTGTCCCCAATAAATTATTCTCATCAACAGGAACTATGGCATTATAGATCCCCGACTTCTTGAAGAAGTCGGGGATCTGCTCATTTCCCAAATTAACACGAGTCCCATAACCAGAAAAATGGAAAATCACCACATCTCCAGATTTGGCTTGCTTACCCAAGTGATCTAAAAAAGCATTTTCAATAAATTTTCTGCTGGCTTGTTCATCAGTTAAAGTCAGAATATCTGACGCGGCAAAGCCACAACGATTAATTAACAATTCTGTTTGCAATTCCACATCAGTTACACAACCACCAAGGGCAGGACTTTGTGGATATTGATTAATTCCTATCAATAATGCCAACTTCCGCTGATTAGGTTGTGCTAAAGCTTGGTAATAGGGATTACCCAAACTCAACCACTCAGTTTCAGCCACTCCCAATGCCGCTAATAAGCCGCTAATTTGTTGTAAAAACCCACGCCGTTTCATAATTAACAGTCAGACTCCAGCCCATTCTCATAGCTTAAAGGCTGAAGTCTGGAGAGTAAAGTTTCTGATCTTAACCTAAACTAATACAGGTGCAATTTTCATAGCCCTGGTTAACTCAGCCGCAACTTCTGGACGAGAAAATTCCGGTGGTGGTAACTCACCCCGACGTAACATTTCCCGCACCTTGGTTCCCGACAGATGAACCCGTTCCTCTGGTTTGCTAGGACTGGTTTTAGTTGTGGCCATTTGTTTGGTGCGCTTGCAATAGAAAGCGTGTTCAAACTTCATTGGTACAATTCCCAACTCTTCAGGGGCGAATTCATCAAAGATATATTGAGCGTCATAAGTGCCGTAGTAGTCACCCACACCAGCATGATCACGTCCGACAATAAAATGTGTACAGCCGTAATTTTTCCGCACTAAAGCATGGAAAATGGCTTCTCTAGGCCCAGCATAACGCATGGCTGCCGGGTTAATTGCCAAAATTACTCTATCTACAGGGTAATAGTGTTCTAGTAAAATTTCATAACAACGCATCCGCACATCAGCAGCGATGTCATCTTCTTTTGTTGCCCCTACCAATGGGTGCAAAAATAGACCATCAACAGTTTCTAAGGCGCATTTTTGAATATATTCATGGGCGCGGTGGATAGGATTGCGAGTTTGGAAACCCACAATTGTTTTCCAGCCTTTTTCTCGAAACATTTCCCGTGACGCAGCGGGGTCAATTTGGTAGCTGGGAAAATGGGGATGAGAGTCCCGTTGTAATAACCAGATATCACCAGCTAGGTTGATAGAACCTTGGTTATAAACTACCTGCACCCCAGGATGTTTAGCATCATCAGTGCGATAAACATTTATGGCTTCTTGTTGTTTGTCGTAGGTATACTTTTGGGTCAGTTCCAATACCCCAATAAACTCGCCTCTGGGGTTATCCAGACGCACCAAACCGCCTTTTTGTAGAGGGGCTGCTACTTCTTCGGTTACGGACAGTGTAATAGGAATTGACCAGACAATACCGTTAGCTAACCGCATTTGGGTGACGACTCGGTTATAGTCTGCTTGGTTCATGAAACCAGTCAAAGGACTAAAACCACCAATGGCAATCATTTCTAAATCAGAAACTGCTCGTTCATCAAGTTCCACACGCGGTAAAAAGTCAGCCTTAGAGAGAAATACTTCTCTTTGTGCTGAGGAAGCAACCCGGTTAATTAACTCTCCACCGTGGGCGGCAATGGCATCTGGATGGTAACTCAACGTAATTTTTCCCTAGTTGTTGCAGACTATGTACTAAGTTACCAAATTATTGGTACACATTGTTAAATTTCTGTGAATTTTTTTCCTTTGCCGGTCGGAAAGGGTGAGATTAGGAAAAGATGGTGTATTTTACACTGCTAATACTAGTAGTTCGTCAAGATAAAAATGATGGACTGTAGTGTGAGCGTCTCGCTCACGCGGGCAAGACTTGTACTGAGCAAGCGATGCCCTGAGCCTGTCGAAGGGTCGAAGTATGCCCGCACTGCCAAAAACCCGTCAGGGAATAAATTCCCTGTCTCATAGCTCAAGTCCGTTAAAACGGACTAATGAATTTTCCTAGTATTTAGTCATCTTTTAGATGACTTTCGCTATTAGCAAGGAACTTGAGTTCCTTGCGGGATGAAGATTTTGCGTTAAGTTGACACCAATAAAGCTCTTGCTTTACCCCTACCTCCTAAATGCTTATTACGCAAAAACAAACTGTTTAGGATCTGTCAAACTCAAACTACTGGCTTGAATTCCCGTCAGAGTAGCTAGAGTTTGATTATTGAAGACAATCGCAGTATCTGCACCAACTTGATTTAACTTGAGTGTGGATGTGGTAATACCTAAACTGACAGCACCACTAATCCCAATCACATCAGTCCCCAGTTGGAAGTCAAGCACGGTATTAGCCGAAGAGGGTAATTCAGCATTGACAATCCAGAATTGGTCAGTACCAGCACCACCGGAAATTAAGTTACCACCACCAAGACCAACTCTGAAGATATCGTTACCATCACCACCTAAAGCCCGGTCATTGCTACCCAAATAGAAGGTATCATTACCAAGACCACCGGACATCCGGTTATTACCTTGGCCATCTCTAGCATCAAAGGTATCATTACCATCACTACCAAAAGCGCGATCGCTCTTATTCACAAAGATAGTATCATCACCGCTACCCAGATCAACGATATTGTTACCTGAGTTGGGCAAACTGGATACAGTGGACAGGTCTAACTCATCTTTACCTGCACCTGTAAATACAATATTGTTTTGACCATCGAATTGACTACCAGGAGTGGCAATTAATTTATCATCTCCTGGAGTTCCTACAGTTGTAGATTGGTTGACTGCGAGAGTAAAGATATCATTGACAGTTGCCCCGGCTTTATCTGTCGCAATTACCTTGACATCTAATTTACCGACATTTCCTGTGTTGGGAGTACCACTAAAGGTGCGAGTTGTAGAGTTGAAATTCAACCAATCTGGTAAATTACTACCATCAGCTAACGTGGCAGAATATTTAATTAAATCAGGAATTACACCATCATTGAGCAGTGTATTTTCAAATGTATCTGTTACTAACTGATGCAGTCTTGTTGTGGGATGAACATCGTCCCAAAAAGCATATTGATCAGGGTTAACTGGCGTAGTGACTGTAATTAGCGGCTGAGTAATATTCGTGAATTTGTAATTAGCAGGATTAGTCTGAACTGCTGTACTCAAACCAAAGATGTCTACTAAAGATAAATCAACATTGAGGGCTGGTTCTAAGTTAGTTAAAGCTTGAGTTAAAGCTGCATTAAAACCAATAGAAATTGCTCTGGCATTCGCTACATTGTTATTAGCAATACTCAAAGGAGTAGCACCCAAGTCTGATAAATTGCCAACGACAATTTCTTTAGCACCTAATCCGGCTAAGGTTGTAATTGCACTACTAATATTAGTAACTGCATTAGTCACAGCCTGAGTAGGATCTGTGGCAAGATTCAGAAAATCATTAGCACCAGTCCAGATTACATACAGTCCATCTTTACCAATAGAATTGGCATTTACAGTTTTAAATTGCTGAATTTGTGTGAGTAATCCAGGTACGGTTATTTGCCCAAAAGTATTACTTACTCCTGTATTTGCGCCCAAAAAGGCGTAATTTTGAATTGATTGGTTTGTAAATTGTAAATCAGGGGCAAAGTAATCAACCCAAATTAAGCCATTAGAAAGACGACCTTGATAATTAGGTGATGGTGGAAAGGTGTTACCAGATGCTTTGTAGGCATTACCTGTATCTGAGAGGCTATCACCAAAGATGACGAGGTTTTTATAGGGATTAACTGCGTCTGGATCGGAGAAGGTATCTTTGGGTAGTGTAAATGTAAAGGTAGAATTGACCTTAACTGTTTGATCTAAAAGTGGATTTTTGAGGATGGGTGCGGTATTCACGTTTTGTACCTTAATAGTGAACGTATCATTAACAGATGCTCCTGTTTTATCTGTAGCTGCTACTTTAACATTCAGATTCCCTACATTATCATTAGTGGGAGTACCGCTAAAAGTCCGAGTTGTAGAATTGAAGGTTAACCAATTTGGTAAAGCATTACCATTTTCTAATGTTGCTGAATAGGTGAGAATATCACCCGCATCAATATCTGTGAAGGTGTTGGTGGGAATTTGGAAATTGAAAGCAGTTCCTTGTTTGGCGTTTTGATCTGCGATTAGGTTAGCAACTATTGGTGCATTGTTGACGACTGCCACATCATCATTGGTAATTGTTCCTACGGCTGTAGCGGTGGCAATTGTGGGATTGGTGGGATTGGAAAGGGCGCGGGCCCTGCGCCCCTACAGATTTTCCAATTTACTGACTGTATTAAATTCAGTAATAATACTGTAGTCATGATTAAACATAATCTGTAATCATGATGAATATATATGAACTCAGAGTGTACACATGGTATTAGATATTGTAAATAATACGCTGGACTCTACCACCAGCGTTAATCTAAGCGGGACAAATCAGTTATTCACAAATATTGACATAATAGGTAATACTTATTTACTCAAAGATACAGCCAACAAATATTTTGCTCAAGCAGGAACAAATACCCCAATTACTATCAAAAATGGTGGGCAACAAATCTATCAAGATATCTATTCAGGATGGCAAACTCTAGCAGTAGAAACCGTGAATGGAGATAATCAAGTTCTCTGGAAAAATGTTTCTGGAAACTTCCTGCATATCTGGCATTTAGATAATAATTGGAAGATTATGATTACACCCAAGAAGGGGCATATTTCATTACCTTATGTACCAAAAACAGACAATGTATATTTGGTGATATCAAACAAGGGAAAATGCAATTAAATTTATTAGGCACAATTGCCCGTGATTATTGGCAAGAAATTCCGCAACATTTTCCCCATATTAAATTAGATGTCTTTGTGATTATGCCAAATCATATTCATGGCATATTATGGATTATTGAAAAAATTAAACCGATAAATCAGTCACGGAATTTCGGTGAAATGATTCCTGGTTCAATTCCTTGTGTGATTATGTCTTATAAAAGTGTAGTTACTAAAAATATTAATCAAATCTGCCATCAAAAAGGTATATCTTCCGTATGGCAAAGAAATTTTCATGAACATATTCATCAGGATGAAAAATCATTAGAAGCGATTAGAAACTACATTATTAATAATCCTTTAAACTGGGAAAATGATCCTGATAATATTGGTCAGGTTTATTATGATGATACATTGTTATTAGATGTGCCTTTTTAGATTTAGGGTTGATCTGTGGGTGTTCAGAATTGTAAGGGTTTAGCAGTGCTAAACCCCTACGTTTTGGGGAGGATAAAAAGATGTAGGGATGTGGGAGAGCGAAAATTCGACCGTAGGAATCGCTTTTAGGGATGATGGAATGGAAGTTTCTAGAATTTAAAGCAGGAAACATTGATCTAATTTCACAACAGATAAACACTACAAAGAATTACCCACTCAAAGGAAAACCTATTACCATTGCTAGTGATTTTGATGAACCTATGCCTGAACTTTGGCAAGCATTAGCAGAATGATTTTTCTAGATACCCATATTTGGCTATGGTTGCTTCATGAGCCTAGTCAATTATCACAAGCAGCGCAAGAAGCTATTGAAAGTGAAGAATCCCAAAATGGCTTATTAATTTCAGCAATTTCTGTTTGGGAAGTAGCAGTTAAATCTAGTGTCAATAAATTAGTTTTGCCTTTACCCATTGATGAATGGTATCAGTTAGCGCAAACTGCAAATGCCAAGTAAACTAATTTTTGATAAATAATATTATTACAATGAGAATTATTGCTCGGAGTACCCTAAGAGAATATTGGCAAAAATATCCTGATACAGAACAGCCTTTAAAAGCATGGTTTGATGATGCTACCCGTGCAAATTGGCAAAGTCCATCAGATATTAAAGAAGTTTATGCTAATGCCAGTATTATTGCTAATAATCGAGTAGTCTTTAATATTAAAGGTAATAATTATCGTTTAATTGTCCACATTCGTTATGAGATTGGGATTATTTTTATTCGTTTTATTGATACCCATCAAGAATATGACAAGATAGATGCTACAATCATTTAGGGAGGTTTAATATTATGAACTTAAAACCAATTAGAACAGAAGCAGATTATCAACAAGCCTTAAAAGAAATTGAACAAATTTTCGAGGCTGAACCTAATACACCAGAATATGAAAAATTAGATATTTTAACGACTTTAGTAGAAGTTTATGAACAACAAAATTATCCTATTGAACCTCCATCGCCCATTGCAGCAATTTTATATTATTTAGAAAGTCGTAATCAAGGAATTTCTACTTTTATTGAAAATTTAAAACATCATGGAGTTAGTGAAGAAATAATTAATACTGCTTTAAATGAAATGACTCACGGATGATGGGAGAGCGATAGGGATGTGGGAAAATGAGATTTATGTTACAGCAATTCTCGCTCTAACCAAATACAATGGAGGGCGCAAGCCCTGCGCCCCTACGGTTTTTGCGATGAAAAACTGTACCTCATAATACTAAAAATTAGGGGTTTAACGCATTGCGCTAAACCCCTACGGGAGAATTAGATTCTAAGCAAAGACAAACTGTTTAGAATCTGTCAAACTCAAACTACTGGCTTGAATCCCAGTCAGAGTAGCTAAGGTTTGATTGTTGAAGACAATCGCGGTATCTGCACCAACTTGATTTAACTTCAATGTTGATGTGGTAATACCTAAGCTAACAGCACCTTGAATACCGATAACATCCGTACCCAGTTGGAAGTCAAGCACGGTATTAGCCGAAGAGGGTAATTCAGCATTGACAATCCAGAATTGGTCAGCGCCAGCACCACCGGAAATTAAGTTACCACCACCAAGACTAACTCTGAAGATATCTTTACCATCACCACCCAAAGCCCGGTCATTGCTACCCAAGTAGAAGGTATCATCACCCACACCACCAGATATGCGGTTGCCACCTTGACCATCTCTCGCATCAAAGGTGTCATTACCATCACTACCGAAAGCGCGATCGCCCTTATTCACAAAGATCGTATCATCACCGCTACCCGAATCAACGATATTGTTACCAGCAAAGGGAGAACTTGCACCCAAGACAGTATCAACAGTGTCATCACCTGCGCCAGTGAAGATGGTGTCATTGATGCCATCAGTGCCACCACTGACAAACAAATCATCTTTACCAGTTGTCCCCGCCACATATTGGGTAGCTTCTGCTATAGACGCAGATAGACCTAGACGGGGATCAAGGGCAAGAGGTTTGTCTAGTTCCAAGACCACCATCTCATTGTTGTCAATTCCTGGAGGACGACCAATGGAGAAGGGATAGTTGTTATCGTTTGCCACCAAAATGGTTTTGCTATCAATTACCAACACATCTTCAATGGTTTGGAAAGGCATATCATAGGTAGTTTTGCCATCACCATTGAGATCCTTAGCATCTTGGATATTTAGGAGGTCTGCGACTTCCTCTTTGGAAACAAAGCCATTAGCATCAATCTTGCTGAAATCAACTTTGAATATCTTCTTGAAAGCGGCTGTAGTACCTTGGTTATTATCGCGTTCAATAATTAGGAACTCGTTGTTATTGATGGGAGTGAAATCACCGATCGCATTGCTGGTACTGGCTAATTGATAACGTCCTACCAATCCTTGGTAGCTTTCACTGGCTACATCGAATTTATAAATCCGTACAGAACCAGCAGGATCGCCTATAACAGTCCCTTCCAGGAGAGGATAAAGAGTTTGACGGTCAGGACTAAATGCCATGCCTTCAAAGCCTTGGGAGCGGTTGATGTTTGCCGTTACGAGGTCGCCGTAGTAGGGCTGATTGGGAGCAAAGTATTCCGGTGAATTATTGAAGTAAGGGGTATTTAAATTCGCGTTGGGATTGGCATAGCCTGTACCAGCTAGGTAATCATTAACTAGAACTTGTCGCCCTGTTTTGGGGAAGTCGGTAAAAAAGCCGTCTACACCCAAATCAATGAACTTCCGGAACTCTGCACCGGGGTCGTTTTTGTAAGTATCGGGAAGGAAGAACTCGTCATTTCTTAAAGTGTAGAGATGGACGATTAAACCAGCTTTGTGGGCATCTTGAATCAGGGTTGTGGGTGTGCCTAAAATGCGATCGCCATCACTGATTTGTCCATCACCATTGAGATCATCAGGCTGTCCATCCTTATTGGCATCCACTGTCAACTGAGGAATAATCCGCTGTTTATTAGGACCAATTCCTTTAGCGTAGGTAGCAATTTCGGCTAAACCTGCGGGGGTGGACAAATTGGTATAGGTGCGGGTATCACCAGCAACTACAAAGTCATAAGGTTGACCTGAACCACCAAACAATTGCACCAGAGGAATATCAATCCCTGCGGTGGGCATGATGGTGTTTTTCAGCGCCTTGAGGTTGGCAACTTCAAAGGATTGAATGAAGATCCGAGATGGGTCGGTAAAGTTCTCAGCTTTGAGGGTGTCTGCTAAGATTTGGCTAGTATTGATACCTTGCTGTTGAAAGAAAGTAGGATGTTTGGTTTCGGGATAAATACCGATTTTGCGACCTGTTTCTAGTTCGACTTGTTTCACCAAATCAATGACTTCTTTCAGGGTTGGTACTTTCAATCCATCTTGATCGAAAGTAGTACCACGCAAAGCAGGAATCCGTTCAATCGCATTCAGTTCCTTAACTTCTGCCAGGGTAAAGTCTTCAGCAAACCAACCGACGACATTGCGACCATCTAAATTTTTGATTTTCAGGCGATCGGCAAACTTATCCCGTAAGTAAACATCCGTACTCGTATCGGTACTATTGATAACTGGCTTACCATTGGTATCTCGTTGAATTGTGCCATCAGTATTGAGAACGCCGACTGCTAACATGGGTTCGTGACGGGCAATTAAGACACCATCTTTTGTTACCACTAAATCGGGTTCAACGAAATCTGCACCTTGAGCGATCGCTAATTTGTAGGCTTCTATTGTATGTTCTGGACGTTCACCACTTGCACCCCGGTGGCCGATGACGATGGGGGCTTTGCCTGTGAGTGTATCAAATTTAGGGGTAGAGAGAACAGTGGGATTTTGGGGCGATCGGACTTGATTCGCCGTAATTTGATCCCGAACTAAGTCTCCTGTCCCTGGGAAGTCAGTAAAGTAACCATCTACACCCAAACTAATGAACTGACGGTACTCCAACTCAGGATTGTTATTGTAATCTGATGCTAGAGAACGGCTTTCATTGCGGAAGGTGTAAGGATGGACAACCAAACCCTCTTTGTGGGCATCACTAACTAAGCTGGTGGGTGCTAGGGTAACTTTATCCGCATCGTTAATCACACCATCGTTATTCAGATCGTCAGGTTTACCATCATTATTGTTATCAACTGTTTTCACCGAAACAATCTGCCGTTTCCAGGGTCCAATACCATCAGCGTAGGCAGCAATTTCTTTCAAACCAGTAGGAGTTAATAAATCTCCATAGGTGCGGGTGTCTCCCTTAACAGTGAAATCATAAGGACGAGCGTTAACATCTTGATACAACAATGTTCCATCATTAGCGACATCGTAGGCATCAAGCAATTGCACTAAGGGAAGATTCACACCAGCAGCCGGCATGATAGTATTGTTTAAATCCTTGAGATTGTTGACTTCAAAGGACTGAATGAAAATCCGTTTGGGATCAGTAAATCCTTTGACTTTGAGGGTGTCAATCAGTTTTTCTTCCAGAGACAAACCCAAATTGTCGTGATAGGTGGGGTGTTTGGTTTCAGGATAAATACCGATTTTCTTACCAGTTTGTATCTCAACCTCTTTCACCAAATCAATAATTTCGCCCAGGGTAGGAACTTGGAGAAGACCGTTGTATACCTGATCTCGGAAACCTTGAGGCATTACAGCCCGCAGAGTTTTAATTTCTGCCAAGGTAAAGTCGGAAGCAAAGAAGCCTTCTTCAGTGACACCATCTACCAACACCGTCTTTTTCCGACTAGCAAATTCGGAACGACTAGCTACATCGGTGGTGTTAATCAGATTTGGTTCATGACGGGCAATTAAGACCCCATCTTTAGTGGATACCAAATCTGGTTCAATGAAGTCTGCACCGCGTAAAATCGCCAAGCGGTAGGCTTCTATGGTATGTTCTGGCAGTTCACCACTAGCGCCACGATGTCCGATCACAATTGGTGCTTGACCGTTGAGGGTATTTAGTTTAACGGGGTTAGGAGTAGGGAAGGGGGCATCTAATAAAACACCATTGCTATTGAAATGTAGTAGGTAAGTTCCAAATTCATCACCGACCCAAATATCGCCTTTAGCATCAATCACAAAGGACTCTACATCAAAGTCAGCCCCGGTCAGTTCCCGTTTGGCTGTGTTTTTATTGACAATATCAAAGGGGATTAATTTATTGGGGTCAGAGAGTTGAATGAAGTTTTGAACCGCTACAGAACCATTAGCGTTTTCTGTACCCGCAAAATTGGGGTCAACTTGGTAAAGTCGCAGGAGGAAATCAGCACTGTTATTTTTTGCCCCAAAACCGTTATCTGCTAAGAACCAAAAGACAGAACCAGCACCATTGGGGGCAAATTGGACACCACTAAAACCTTGCACAGGTTGACCAGGAAAGGGGGTAGTGCGTCCATTGGTAGGATTAGTTACGGCTGCACCCGCAGCAGGTCCAGCAGCGAAGGTATCAGCAGGTAAAGAAGCAAAACCTTTGAGTGTCACCATAGGAGAAGTAATATTTAAAGTATTTTGAGAGAAAGACAATTTGCTTATGAGAAATTGCAGGTAATGGCATCAACAATATCAGTCGAAAGTTAAGATATTATTGTCTATAGTTTAGATTTATTTAAGTGCTGATTAAGCTTATACTTAAGTAACAAAATCCCTAAGTTAATATTACTGATTTGGTAGGGGGAAACTATGAAAGCTTTAGAAGCTGTTTGTAGGAGAGATTGGTCGAAGTAGTTGAAAGATGAAAGATATCCCTATGATTTAACATCACAACAGAAAAAAAAATATTTTAATCAGACTTTTTTACAAAAATGTGAAAAATAAAAACCCCCCTCTACAAGTGAACAGAGGTAGGGGTATCGCACAGTTTTTTTATGTTAATCTACTGATTGTGCGGTTTAGTTATTCATTCTCATCCGGGTCTAAATCTTCTTCTGTCAATTCTTGATGAGGAACAGCCGCAATAATTGCATCTATGACTTTACCTACTGGTAGTATCTCAATCCCAATCTCAGGGAATTTTGTCCCTTTAGGAACTATGGCTCTTTTAAATCCTAGTTTCGCGGCTTCTTTTAAGCGTAGTTCCATTTGGGAAACCGACCGCACTTGTCCCCCTAACCCTACTTCCCCAATTAAGACTGTACCAGGATCAACGATTCGATCGCGGAAACTGGCAACTATCGCTACTGCAATTCCTAAGTCTACCGCTGGTTCTTCTACATTTAATCCCCCCGCAGAAGCAACGTAGGAATCTAATTTGGACATAGGTATCCCTACACGCTTTTCTAAGACGGCGAGAATCTGCACTAAGCGATTATAATCTATGCCTGTACCCGCCCGACGAGGAGATGGGTAACTGGTAGGACTGACTAAAGCCTGTAATTCCACAACTATTGGTCTTGTTCCTTCACAAGCCACCACAATAGCCGTACCCGGAGCCGGATCATCACGGTTGCCCAAAAACAGTTCGGAAGGATTATCAACTTCCTTTAATCCTTGGGATACCATTTCAAATATACCAATTTCGTGGGTTGCTCCGAAACGGTTTTTTACAGTTCTTAATAATCTGTGGGAGGCAAAGCGATCGCCTTCAAAATATAAGACGGTATCTACTAAATGTTCTAATACTTTGGGACCGGCGATCGCTCCTTCTTTGGTAACATGACCCACAATTAACATCGTAATATCTTCATGTTTTGCCACCTTCATCAAAGCTGCGGTACATTCCCTGACTTGAGCAACTGAACCCGGTGCTGATGTCAAAGCAGGAAAAAACACTGTTTGGATACTATCTATTACCGCTACATTTGGTTTTAGAGAATCTATCTCCCTCAGAATTTCTTCTAAATCCGTTTCTGGCAAAACATACAAATTTGCACCTATACTGTCAGGATCTATCGGTTTTTCCGGATCTTTGTTTTCAGGATCTTCCGTGACTAGCGTAGGTGGTTTTGACATTCCCAAACGAGAAGCACGCAATTTTACCTGTTGTCCAGATTCTTCTCCAGTCACATAGAGAATTCGGTATTTTTGCGCCAATTGGTTAGAAACTTGCAGTAGTAAAGTTGATTTACCGATACCAGGGTCGCCACCAATTAGCACCATCGAACCGGGAACAATTCCACCACCTAAAACTCGATCTAATTCCCCATAACCGGACTCCCAACGAGCAATTTGGCGATCGCTAATTTGGTCAAAAGTCAGAGAAGATCTGGCTTTAGCTGGTTTATTATGAGACTTACTATGACCTCCAGCTTGCCAATTTCCCACTCCAGACCGGCTAGGTATATCCCCGATAAAAGAACTAATATTTTGCTCAACTAAAGAATCGTAAGTGTCACAATTTGAACATTTTCCGAACCATTGAGAGAATTCCGCTGCACAACTACTACAGATATAAATGGTTTTTGGCTTTGCCATGCTTAAATTTTAGTTAATAATCTTAATTTTTCCTTAAATTTTGGAAAAAACGAACATCTAATAATAGTAATAGTTGGAAGCTCTTTCCAAATCAATTGAGAGCAATGATATCTTAATATTATGATATTTAAAATTAATCATCAAAAATTTTAGTTAAGGAGCATGACAAAACTTGGAAAGTCATAAAGAAAAAATCCTGGTAGTAGACGACGAAGCCAGCATTCGGCGGATTTTGGAAACACGCCTTTCCATGATTGGCTACGATGTAGTGACAGCAGGAGATGGTGAGGAAGCTTTAGAAATATTTCGCAAAGCTGAACCAGACCTAGTAGTTTTAGACGTAATGATGCCAAAACTAGATGGTTATGGCGTTTGTCAAGAATTACGCAAAGAATCCGATGTCCCCATTATTATGCTCACCGCTTTGGGAGATGTGGCAGATCGCATCACCGGCTTAGAATTGGGTGCGGATGATTATGTCGTTAAACCCTTTTCACCCAAAGAACTAGAAGCACGGATTCGTTCAGTCTTGCGACGGGTGGACAAAACAGGTGCAAATGGTATTCCTAGTTCTGGGGTGATTCATGTCAGCACCATCAAAATTGATACAAATAAGCGTCAAGTTTATAAAGGTGATGAGCGCATTCGCTTAACCGGTATGGAATTTAGCTTATTAGAATTGTTAGTCAGTCGTTCTGGTGAAGCTTTTTCCCGCTCAGAAATTTTGCAGGAAGTATGGGGATATACTCCTGAACGCCATGTAGATACTCGCGTTGTGGATGTACATATCTCTCGTTTACGGGCAAAATTAGAGGATGATCCCAGCAACCCTGAACTAATTCTCACCGCTAGAGGTACTGGTTATCTGTTCCAACGCATATTAGAACCAGGGGAAGAGTAAAGTATCGGTGATTGGTAATTGGTGATTGGTAATTGGTGATTGGTAATTGGGGAATATTATAGTTCTTCTTCTTCTTCTTCTTCTTCTTCTTCTTCTTCTTCCTCCTCCTGACTCCTGACTCCTGACTCGGTGACTCCTGACTCGGTGACTCCTGACTCCTCACTCCTGACTCCTCACTCCTATTCCTAATGACCAAATCAGATCCTAATCGAGTTTTACGGCGTTTACCCTTAGTTGTTGGGGGTTTAGGTGCTGTGCTTTTGTTAATGAATCGGTTGTTAACACCGGAACTGACAAATTCCCAAGCACGAGGAGATGTGCTGGGGGTAATTTTGAGTGCGGTATTGATTTTAACTGGTTTAATTTGGCAACAGGTACAGCCGCGCACACCGGAGACAGTAGAATTAATTGGGGAAGAGGGATTTTTCTTAGCTCCAGAATTACCAGAAGCCGCGAAAATAGAATTAGCCTGGGCAACGCGGTTATTATTAACTAATACAGTGACGCGATCGCTCATAGTTTATTATCAAGGTAAAGTTTTATTACGTCGCGGTATTCTGGCTGCTAAATCGGAAGTAGTACCAGGAATAATTTTAAAAAAAGTATTAGAAACACAAAAGCCAATTTATTTAGTGGCTTTGTATGTCTATCCTGGTAAAATCGAATTTGACTATTTACCAGAAAACACACAAGGTGTAATTTGTCAACCAATTGGTCAAGAAGGGGTTTTAATTTTAGCAGCAAATGCTCCCCGCAGTTACACTAAACAAGATGAAAACTGGATTGCGGGAATTGCTGATAAATTAGCTGTTACTCTTGGTCATTCTCGTTCCTAGACTCTGGCTAGGAATGCTAACTTTGAGGCTCTGCCTCCCGTTACTAGCGGCAGAGCCGCGTGATGAACATTCCCAGTCGGAGACTGGGAACGAGATTAACGAGATTCTAAAAGTTATAAATTATGAATTATGCAAATTATTTATTTACTCTTAGTGGCTGTAATGTTCGTAGGGATTATTGGTGCTGTAGTTCCAGCTATCCCTGGAAGCAGCTTAATTTTAATATCTATTATTATTTGGGGAATTGTCAGTAATTCCTTTGCAGCTATCAAAATTCCCCTGATTGTGACAATCATTGTTTTACTTCTGAGTACAGGAGTTGATTTCCTGGCTGGTTATATCGGAGCAAAACAAGCCGGTGCGAGTAAGTGGGGACAAATTGGCGCATTTGTGGGTTTATTACTGGGGTTTTTTGGATTATTACCAGCTTTACCTTTTGGTGGTCCATTATTAGGGATTTTATTTGGACCACTGTTAGGAGCAATTGTTGGTGAGTTTCTTTATCAACGTCAATTATGGCCTGCGGTAAAAGCTGGTATAGGAATCACTGTCGGTACAGTGGTGGGGAATTTGATTCAAGGTGTCTTAGCTATCAGCGCGGTTGTAGTATTTTTGTTGACAACTTGGCCGCAGGTATATGGTAGTTAACCTGAATAAGAACCGTCTATCCAAATACCGAATTAACTGTAGACTTAATTGAATTTCGAGCATCCTTTAAAGCCTGACTAAAAGGTTGCTTATTCTGCAAAAATACCCTCGCACAATTGCGTCCTGGCATACCGGAAATTGAGCCACCTGGATGTGTTCCTGCACCTGTTAAAAAGAGATTATCAATGGGGGTTTTATAATTAGCTAATTCGGGTAAAGGTCGGAAAAAGATCATTTGATCCATTGTCATATCAATATGATAATAATTCCCTTTGTATGCCCCTAATCTTTCTCCTAATTCTGCCGGACTTTCTACTCTTCTAGCGATAGTTGCTTTCTTCACATTGGGGGCGTAAGTTGCTAATTTGTCAATTACTCTATCTGCAACTTTGTTTTTCAATTCATCAGTCCAACCTGTCCCTTTTAAACCTGTACCTTTTGCATTAGCAATTTGATAAGGAGCAAAAAATTCAATCCATAAAGTATGTTTACCAGGTGGTGCTAAACTAGGGTCAAGGGCGCTAGGCATGACGAGATACATGGAGGGGTCAGAATCGGGAATTTCGCCAATTGTACATTTATTATGAGCCTGTTCTACATGATTCATGGAATCAGCAATGAGAATTGAACCAATGAGATATTCATCTTTATGATCATGATGAGAAAAATGCAAAGGTTCATCTAATGCTAAATCTATTTTCAGAATGGTTTCATTGTTATTGATAATCCGTCGTTCTAACCTTTCCCACAAATCAGGATCAACGGCATCAATATCACTTTTTTCTGTCATTTGTAAGAATAATCTTTGAGCATCAATATTAGAAATTACTCCCTGTTTTGCTCGATATTCTTTACCACCTGCTACCCTAACTCCTACCGCTTTACCATCATCAATTAAAATCTTTTCTACGTGCTGGTCTGTGAGAATTACCCCACCTTTACTCTTAACTAATTTCACCAAAGCTTGCACCAATGCACCTGTACCGCCGCGAGGTCTAGCCATTCCAGGATTATGACGCATAGCCATCATCATCACCCCAATTGCCAGATTTTTTTGAGAAGGTGGCGCACCTAATTCTGATGCTAATCTAGATAGGGGAGCTTTGAGAAATTCTTCATCAAACCATTCATTAAGAATATCTTCGGCGCTGTTTAACATTGTTCGCACAAAATCAAAACTTTTGGCGGGAGAACCAACTACAGAAAATAAATCTTTAACTTGTTGCAGATTGTAGTTACCGAAAATATCTATAATTGATTTGGGTGGGGCATTAAACATGGGAATCATGGCGTTAATTGCCCGTTGCCAATAATTTGTAAACTCGGCATATTTTTTAGCATCTCTTTCATTATAACGAGCGATTTCTGCACAGGTCTTTTCTAAGGATTTATGAGCTAAAAAATATTTACCGTCGGGGTGAGGACAAAAGACAACTGGGTCACAATCTAGATATTCTAAGCCATATTTTGTCAGTTCTAATTCTTCTACTACTGGACCCAAATGAATAAATTCATGGTCAATGGCACACAAGTTAAATTTAAAACCTGGTGCTTTGTCTGGGATACATTCTTCTGTTGTGGCTGCACCACCGGGAACAGGACGTTTTTCTAGTAGAAGGACGCTATAACCTGCTTTGAGTAAATAAGCCGCACAAACTAAACCGTTGTGTCCAGCACCGATGATGATAACGTCGTATTCTTGCATATCTCTGATGACATAGAAACCTGGCTTTTTTATATTATTAATATTTACGGCAAATTGCAAGTAAATTAGGTAAAATTTTAGTGGAGATTAGTTACAATAATATAGCAATCC
>NZ_VIKZ01000033.1:0-14098 GCF_009711985.1 Dolichospermum sp. UHCC 0260
GTACCTTGAACATCCATCCATAGCCGAATGCAGCTATTACGAATGAACTGTGCAGTCCGAATTGCATCATCTATTGCTTTTATTTGCGCTGACTTTCCGTAAGCTTTAAACTCAAAAACTAGCATCCTTTCACCTCCTGTCTTATACTACTATAGTTGGTTGAAGATGGCTAAATGTATTGCGCCTTGCAACATCTTGACGGTGGTTAAAGCCACCTGAGTCGCTTTTCATCCCCTGTCTAAAAGCACCTAAGGCATTGCTACGCAATGCTTACTCAGGGGCTTTCAAACTTCCCAGTCTTTCTTGTAAAGTAAATATAAATTTATTTACAAAATTTTCAGAGAAACACTTGGTAAGCGAAAAACCCAGTGACTTCAGCCCTGAAAGTGTTAATCAACTTCGCTATTATTAGTTTCTGTGCTTTGCATAACCGTATCAAAACCCATTCTTTGTTCTGCATTTCGCAAAAAATAACCACTAATCATCGCAGATGCCAATAAGCGACCTAAATTTTCCCGATTAGTAGAAATAGTAATCCCGAACTGTTCAGAAGGTAAATTTCCTAAAAGTCCGATAATATTCCGTTCCATTACCTGCAAAACTTCCGTAGAAGTAGGTTTAGATAATTGGTTAACTGTTTCTGGACTTAATGATTTAACGTATTGCCATAATAAATTACTTGTTTCCGACTCACTATTAAAAAATTCTGATACTCGATTAGATTTGTTACTCACCTTTGACCTCCTGTACTGCCACTACTAACGACGGTGTTTGTGACTGGAATAACTGGTAGTTATTGCTGATTCTATTTAGCTAACTATTATATAATTCATGTCAACCAATCTAACAGTTTATTCCTTTCGAGGGAGTCGGTTTAACCGTACTAAAATGGGAGTGTTTTTCACCTATTTAGTGAGTATGGGTGGGGAAACTCCACCCACAAAGCAAAAAATAACTGACCATTGAGTAATAACAACCGACTAACTGGCAAGGTACTCATTCATAGTGGCTTTAGATTTGCGAAGTTTGTTTAAAGCTTCGCGTTCAATTTGGCGGACTCTTTCCCGGCTAATATTCAAGACTTCACCAATTTTAGCCAGAGTTAAAGATTGTCCATCTACTAACCCAAAGCGCAGGGTAATGACTTCCTTTTGTTGGGGAGTGAGTTCTGACATGATCCGTTCTAAGTCATAGGAGAGGGAAGTTTGCATGACAAAATCTTCCGGTGTTGCCCCTGTGTCTTCTAACATTTCTCCCAGTTCAGTATCATAGTTATCTCCTAACCGCAAGTCTAGAGATAATGGCAGACGGGCTTTTTCTAAATATTCTCGCACCTGCTTGGGTGTTAGATCTAACTCTTGGGATAATTCCGCTACTGTGGGCGCACGTCCTAGACCTTGGGACAGTTGCCGCTGGGCTTTTTTAATTTTGTTGAGTTTTTCCGTAATATGAATGGGCAAGCGAATAGTCCGGGCTTTTTCGGCGATCGCCCGAGTAATAGCTTGACGTATCCACCAATAGGCATAGGTAGAAAATCTGTACCCTTTGGTGGGGTCAAATTTTTCTACACCTCGTTGCATTCCGATGCTGCCTTCTTGAATGAGGTCAAGTAAATCAACATTGCGTTTAATGTACTTTTTGGCAACGGATACAACTAAACGGAGATTGGCTTCTACCATTTTCCGTTTGGCTATTTCACCAACAGCGATCGCCTGATTTAATTCTGATACTTCTATATCAGAGGCTGCTGCCCATTCTTCTACAGTTGGTTCATGACCTAACTGGGCAGCAAGACCTTCCCGGATCTCATGCAAAGCAGTAGATCGTTGCACCTGTTTACCATAAAAAATTTCTTCTTCGTGGGTGAGGAGTGGCACACGGCCAATCTCACGCAGGTAAGTCCGCACGAGGTCGGTGGCTGATTGAGCGGTCTTCATGGCGCTACTCTTGGGTAATGGTGGGTTTGCTGATAGGGTCGTTAACGGAATAATGTTTTGAGTTGGTCACACCCGATCAACTCAGGTTACTCTTATTTGGGAAATTAGGTACTTTACTGCTAAAGGTTACACCTGTCTGCTTGTTTCCACAAGTATCTATAGTTAGATACACAGTAGCAAGTCAAACATTTTTTGTGTTTTCGGGAATATTAATAATTGTAACATTTATGAGAATAATTTGACTATAGGGAAACCCGCACTTTGGCCGTAATTTGAGATCACCTCAGACGCTGAAATTACTGAATAGCATACATTTACTGGGATAACGATCAATTCTCTAGCCCGGAAATAGCTTCCTCATATTTGTTAAAATATCTCAATGATAACCATAATTATTCTTTTGTAACAATTGCTTAACGTTTTGTCAGTTGTCAGTTGTCAGTTGTCAGTCGTTAGTTGTTCTTTGTTTTTCCTAGCCACTGACTACTGACCATTGACCACTGACAAAGGACAATTAACTCATGGGACAGTATTCTTGGATTACCTTGACATCTAAAGTTGTGTTTTGCAGAGAATAGATAGCAGCGGCTGTGGCTCTAGCACCTGCAATAGTGGTAATAATGGGGATTTTGTAGCCTAAAGCCGTGCGACGAATTAGCTTAGAATCGGCATGAGCTTCTTCTCCAGAGGGTGTATTGATGATGAGTTGAATTTTTTGATTTTTAATCGCATCCAGGACGTGGGGACGACCTTCATGGAGTTTGAGGACAGATTGAATTTCTAACCCTTGTTCCTGAAGAACTTGACGCGTTCCTTGGGTAGCCATGATTGTAAAGCCTAACTTAATAAACTCCTTGACTACATCTGCTGCGAGAGGTTTGTCTCTGTCACTCATAGACACAAATACAGTCCCCTCAAGCGGTAATTTTTCCCCTGCGCCTAATTCTGCTTTAGCAAAGGCGCGGCCGAAATCGCTATCAATACCCATTACTTCGCCAGTTGAGCGCATTTCTGGACCCAAAATGGTATCTGTACCAGGGAACTTACTAAATGGTAAAACCGCTTCTTTGACGGCAATATGAGAGGGAATGACTTCTTTTGTAAATTTCACTTCCTCTAAGGTTTTCCCCGACATAATTAAGGATGCGAGTTTGGCTAATTGTACGCCCGTAGCTTTAGATACAAAGGGAACTGTCCGTGATGCTCTGGGGTTAGCTTCCAAAATATACACTTGGGGAGAATAACCATTTGCACCAACTACAGCAAATTGAATATTCATTAATCCCACTACAGATAGAGCTTGTGCTAGTTGAACTGTCCATAACCGGATTTGGTTGAGGACTGCGGGAGAAAGGGAAATGGAAGGTAAGGAACAAGCTGAATCACCGGAGTGAATTCCCGCCTGTTCAATGTGTTCCATGATGCCACCAATGACAACATTACCAGTATGATCGGCGATCGCATCTACATCCACTTCAATGGCGTTTTCTAAGAACTTATCAATTAAAATCGGGTGATCTGGTTCTACTTGCACAGCAAAGGTCATGTAGCGTTCTAACTCAGTATCAGAATAAACGATTTCCATCGCTCGTCCTCCCAATACATAGCTAGGACGCACTACCACAGGATAACCAATGCGCTTGGCAACAATCAAAGCATCTTCATAACTTCTCGCCATACCATTAGGCGGTTGAGCGATATTCAATTCTTGCAGAATCTTTTCAAAGCGTTCCCTGTTTTCCGCCATATCTATAGAATCGGGAGATGTTCCCCAAATCTTGGTGATACTATTGGAGTTTTGTAAATATTCTTGCAGGGGAATGGCTAATTTTAATGGTGTTTGTCCACCGAATTGGACAATTATCCCCACGGGGTTTTCGGCTTCAATGATGTTGAGAACGTCTTCTTTAGTTAATGGTTCAAAATACAGGCGATCGCTGGTATCGTAATCTGTAGAAACTGTTTCTGGGTTGGAATTGACCATAATTGTTTCATACCCGGCATCATGTAAAGAATACGCAGCATGACAACAACAATAATCAAACTCAATTCCTTGACCAATGCGGTTTGGTCCACCACCCAAAATCATCACCTTGGGTTTATCTGTTGGTAATACTTCCGTTTCTTCTTCGTAGGTAGAATAGTAATATGGGGTCAGAGCCTCAAATTCAGCAGCACAGGTATCAACAGTTTTGTAAACGGGGATAACTTCTAGCTGTTTGCGATAGGTGCGAACTTCATCTTCTTTGGTTTTTGTAGCATAGGCTATTTGGCGATCGCTAAATCCATTTCTTTTCACATCATACATTTGTGCTTTTGTCAACTGCTTTAGAGGAGTGCGTTTGAGAAATTTTTCTATTTCTAGCAGTTCTTGTAATTTATCTAAAAACCAAGGGTCAATTGCCGTTAGTTCATAGATTTCCTCATTACTCATTCCCAACTGCATAGCATGACGCACAGAAAAGATGCGTTCTGGGTTAGGAGTCCGTAATTGAGCGCGAATTTGTTCCCCACTGGGCAATTTTTCGGCCTTATCACAACCCCAACCAGCGCGTCCGGTTTCTAGGGAACGCAAAGCCTTTTGAAAGGATTCATTAAATGTCCGGCCAATAGCCATTGCTTCTCCCACAGACTTCATTTGGGTAGTTAAAACCGCTTCTGAACCAGGGAACTTTTCAAACGCAAACCGGGGAATTTTCGTAACTACATAATCAATTGTTGGTTCAAAGCAAGCGGGAGTTTTTTTGGTGATATCGTTTTGCAATTCATCCAAAGTGTAACCTACAGCTAACTTCGCCGCAATTTTGGCAATGGGGAAACCTGTGGCTTTGGAAGATAAAGCCGAACTACGAGATACACGAGGATTCATTTCAATTACCACCACGTCACCATTAACGGGATTTACGGCAAACTGGATATTAGAACCGCCGGTTTCTACACCAATTTCGCGGATAATTTTAATGGCCATATCCCGTAACCGTTGATATTCTTTATCGGTCAGGGTTTGGGCGGGGGCAACGGTGATAGAATCTCCGGTATGAATCCCCATAGGGTCGAGATTTTCAATAGAACAGATAATCACGACGTTATCGGCTAAATCCCGCATGACTTCTAATTCATACTCTTTCCAACCCAATAAAGATTGGTCAATGAGAATTTGGGAAACGGGACTAGCGTCAATTCCTACTTGCGCCATTTCTTCAAACTCTTCTTGATTATAGGCGATACCCCCACCCGTCCCCCCCATTGTAAAGGCTGGACGGATAATTAAAGGATATGTGCCAATTTGGAGAGCGATCGCTTTTGATTCGTCTAAGGTGGAAGCTGTACCACTGGGACACACAGCCACCCCAATCTTAGCCATTGCTTCGTTAAATAGTTTTCTGTCTTCGGCTTTTTCAATAGCTGGTAATTTCGCACCAATTAACTCAACATTGTATTTATCTAAAACGCCATTTTTTGCCAACGCTACAGCCAAGTTAAGGGCAGTTTGTCCTCCCATTGTTGGCAATAAAGCATCTGGTCGTTCTTTAGCAATAACTTTCTCAACTATTTCCGGTGTCAGCGGTTCAATATAGGTACGGTCTGCTGTTTCCGGGTCTGTCATGATTGTAGCCGGGTTGGAGTTCACCAACACAACCTCATAGCCCTCTTCTCGCAAGGCTTTACAGGCTTGAGTTCCAGAGTAGTCAAATTCACAGGCTTGGCCAATCACTATTGGACCTGAACCTAACAGGAGTATTTTTTTGAGGTCTTGACGACGGGGCATAGTTTTTACCTTAGATGACAAAAATACAAATCTTGACTATTTTAAGGGTCTTTATGTCCTCATTATCAACTTTTCCGGGTAGCGGTTGCGTTAAGGGGAAGAATTTATGGGAATGGGGGATTTTTGGTAATGGTTTTTACGTTTTTTTTCTCACGCAGAGGCGCAGAAGCACAAAGAGAATTTAATTGTTTATTTATTCGTTATGGATTATGACAATAAAGCTGCACAGATAATTAATTTATCTTTCTTTATCTGCGTTTATCTCCGTTCATCTGCGTTCAATTATTTATTGTTAGATATATAAAATAGGCAATAAAAATAATTGCTTTTAAATGCCTGATATAGAAAATGGCAGAAATGGTAATTTACTCTTTTCTGCCAAAAGAATTAATTTTGTAAAATTCTCAATTACTAAAATTTTCTCTGTCTTGATTTTGTTAAATTAAGATTATGAGAAGTTTAATTTTGAGCAAGTTGCACAAAACCCAAGGTTAAGCTATCTTTAGCTAGAAAATGAGCTAAGTGATAAGCTCTTTCTTCAGTTTTTAAGAGGATTTTTTCGTATAAGTAGCGTGTGCCTCTATCACCTAAACTCTCTGCCTGTGCGGCTTGACGGCGAATTACTCCAATTAATGCTTGTTCGGCAATTAGGTTATTTTCTACCATCTTCCGAGCAGAAAACACGCCATCTGCTTCTGGTTCAAAACAGCATAATTCAGCTAATTTGCTGAAACTTGCTGCGGGAATACCACCCAAACCATTCAAGCGCTCGCCGATTTCATGGATGTGATCTTGTACTTCTTTATAACTGGCATTAAAGAATTCATGCAGTGAATTGAATTCTGCACCTTCAACTACAAAATGATGTTTTTGGTATTGTAAGTACAATGCCTGAAAACTAGCTAATACGACATTAAATCCTTCAACAACTGGGGCGGTAACACTGTGATCTAGTAATACAGGATTGTCGTAAACCTGACCAAAATTGTGTAATATAGTTTGCGTATCAGACATGGTTTTTCTCTCTTTTTAACAGTTATAGTTTTTAACTGCTTATTTTTAACATCTTAGCATTTTCAAAATAAAATCAAGGCTACTAAATCTAAAAAATTTTGGCATTATTACCAATCATAAGTATTAATTTCTTGCCTATATCTGTGCTTAAAGATATATATTTGGTATTTATCTTGACTTCAGCCTCAAAGTGTGCATATATCTCTATAAAGAAAAAATGAGATTTTTTCTCAAAATTAATGATAATATTTTGCAGTTAGTGTATTCTAAAGAAAGAAGCTAAACTCCGACTAACTCGCAAATTTAGGCTGTGGGTTTCTAGTTTTACTGCAATTTTATGGCATTTTGAGGGCTACTCGCTTGAAATCTTCTAGCTCAGACACAGATAAAAAGCACGTTATTGATATAAGTTGGGCAGATCGTTGGCAGGTTTATCAACGCTTACAAGAATTAGATATAATTTGTGTTTGTGAGACTAACCAACCTTTAATGGTAGAAATAAATAACCCCACCGCAGCTATTCAACTTTGGAGTGTGATTCAACAATTTACTGCTTCTCGTCAAGACTTGATTAAGAATCTTGAAGCTTGTTGGTAGAAAACGTCGGAACTGTGATTTTTTTGATTCTTGTGATTTTTGTGATGATGATTTTTTACTTCTGACTCTTAACCATTATTTATAGTGAGCGAAGTTGAACCATGAGTATATCTACTAATGCAGCAGTAACGGAATTTTGTTTTGAAGGCAGATTTTTGGATTTTGTCATCAAGGATGGATATAAGCTGAAAGGTTTGTTATTAGGAACTTCTGAGGGTGAATGTTATATAAAATTAGCCAAGCATTTACGGAGTGCTTTTGATTTGCGTTTACCTCAAGGGACTTGGCTGCAAGTTGTGGGGACAAAACAATATAATGCGAAAAAAGATCAGGTAACTCTGGTAGCAGAACGAGTTATGGCTGCAAGTGCTGATATGGGAACAGTTGCAGCGCAAAGTCCAGCTAAGACGAAACCAGCCAAAACCCAAACAATTCTAGTTTGTCAAAAATCTGATTGTATGAAGCGTGGTGGGAAGGCTTTGTGTCAAGCTTTGGAGTCGGAGTTAATAAATAATGGTTTAGAAGATTCAGTCACTATTAAAGGGACTGGCTGTATGAAAAATTGTAAGGCTGGTCCTAATTTAGTTATGCCTGATAAAACTCGTTATAGTAAAATTAAATCTGAACAAGTTCCAGCTTTGATAGATAAGCATTTTTCTGGGGAAAGTCAGGAGAAAGCAGAGGATATGACGGTAAATATTCCCAGCTTTGTGGAAGTTTAGTTGCTGTTTATTGTTGGGTTTTCTTGCGTCAACCCAACCTACAAATATATGGTTAGTTAATTGCGACAAAAGACGGAGTAAGTGATGATAAAAATTCCATTATTTCTTGTATTAACGGATGTTCTTGTAATATCTTAATTTGTTCATCATTTATATTGCTAAATATTCTCTCACTAATTGATTGTTCTTTACCTAAGACTGTCTCTAAAAATTCTTTAGGTTTACTTTGCGCTAGTTGCCATTCTAAATCATTAAATTGACGTTGTGCTATTTTTTCAATTAATGGTTTATTTTGGAGAAATATAATTTCCATTTCGGGAATAGCTAAAGATACTTGAAAAGGGGTTTTAGCCGCAGCACGACGTAATAAATAATTAACTAAATCTTGCTTTTCAAATATTTGAGATTCGTTATCTGTATCTGCATCTAGGATTAATATAACCGGAGTATTTCTGGTAGCGAGTAGTGAACTTGCTAATGATCTTACTTCATACTGTCCGTTTCCTACAACGAATTTAACATCTTGCAAAAGATGTTTAGGAAGTAATTTCTGTATGGTTTCTTGATCTCGATTACCTTCTAACACTATATAAGCTAATGTCATAATACAGCCTCAGTTTTAATGTTGTAATTAGCTAGTCCTTGTTCAACACAAATACGATATTTTTTGATTAATGCTCTACGTATACACTCATTTTCTAAAGAATATTTAATTTCTTCTCCTCCCCACAATAGAATAGTTTGAGGTGCAACAAATCCCGCTAAGGTTTCCGATGCTTCTGTAAATCCACTACGACTAAATATACTCCCAATGGTTGCTGCTGGTCTGCGTAATAGTTGATTTCTTAGCTTGGCTATAGGTTCAATTTTAACAGGTTTTGCTGTGTCTTTACATTCTATTATACAAGATAAGCCATCTGCATAAACTACTCCGTCAATTTGTTCTATTTCTTCTCCATCTAAATACACGCTGTAAGGCCAGGTTACTTCGGCGTTGTTGAGTTGAAATGCTCGTAAAACGAGATATTCTAATGCTTTACCTGCATCCCAATTTGGTGTATTACCTGATTCAATTTCTGACCATAATTTGATTAAATCATCCCATTTATAGCTAGTAATTCTTGCTTTATATTCTGCATTTGTGGTCATGATTCTATCTGAAGTTTCGTATGTTGTAGCTTATTATCATTAATTCTACGTTACGCTGTTATTGATTATTGTTGGGTTTCCTGGCGTCAACCCAACCTACTAAATTACAAAAACTATTTATTAATTTTGGGTTAAAATATTCCGCGTTCTTCCTTACGATGCAAAAATGCTGCAATTTGTGCAAGTGATTTTAACTTCACTGTGTGCTGACATTGAAAATGTGGACATCTTAGATGAAACATATCTAAAACTACATTTGAGTGGTTAGATTTATCTTTTTCTTTCAAAATCATAGGTACATGGTGTATTGGACAAAGTACATCTCTATCTTCTGCTCCTAAATGTTGTCTCAGCCTAACAACTGTCTTTTGAATTAGTGGACGAGTAAAACTTTGACCAAGTTCGGTATTTGATAGCTGAAGTTCAAGTATATTGGTTTTGTGGAGTAAACCAATATCTTGTGTTTGAAATCTTTGTGTACCTCGACATTGATTACTGTAATAACCAACACAAGACCAAAAAAAATCATTCAATAAAAATATACTACCATCTTTACGATCTCTATGCTGTAACATCATTGGTCTACCGCATACACATCGCTTTTCTAAGACAACTTGCCCCATCTGAAACTGAAGTAGATGAACCTTCTCATTATTCAAAAATGATGTTTCATAGGAATCAGGATTTTTTGCCTGTTCAATGATAACTTCCTGCGTTTTAGCCTTTTGCCACTGCTCAAACTTATCTTCACCTTGCTTTTTGAGTTCTTCTAATTTCTCTCTATCACTTAAATTGAGAGAACCATCACGCGCCCGCTTTTTCTCAATCTCTGTTTGTTCAATATCATTATTTTTGATATCATTTTGAACATTTTGAACATTGTAAAAATGCACATTAACAGAATTTGGATTTGATGCAGGCTGGTTTTCTACACCTCTCTCTCTTAAAGCTTCATCAACAAGTCTAGCAACATAATTTTTTGCTAGTTGATGAAGGGTGTTGATTCCCTTGAAAACAAAAGATCCAGCTCCAAAAATTGCGTCGATAAATCCCATATTCCTAATTTTTGAATAGATTTTTGATTGCCAGTTTATATTTTAATGTCTAAAAACAAAACCGCAAATGTACGCAACCCAAACACAAAATTATCTGCGTGCATCTGCGTGTATCTGCGTTCTAATTAATGCACCAACTCAATAGCCAGCTTAGTCATCCTGTTGTACAGACAATACTATTGACAAAACCCTGAAACCCTATTGATATCGTCACGATTTTATTGGGTTTCAGACATATTTAGGAAAATTGGCAATAGTATTAACAGAATAACCGTTTTGTTGTTCTGGTGGTGAATAACCTTGAGAAATAATTCTCGTATGGGAATTTCCGGCTAAAATTGTGGTTGTGATTTGTCGCACTGCACCAAAATCAATTAAGACAAGTTGCCCACATGGTCGCAGCATGATATTCTGAGGTTTAATATCACGATGAAAATATTTTTGAGCGTGGACTAAAGCCAGAATTTCTACTATTTGTTTTAACCAATTCACTGCTTCTTTCTCAGAAATAGTTTGATAATTACGAAATTCCATCCATTGCTCTAAATTTACTCCTGCAATTTTCTCCATTACTAAACAATGCAATGGTACAGAACTATTTTTAGGTAGAACCGTAAAATAACCATCTGCTTCTACTTTGGGAATACCCACACTGTTTAACTGACTCAAAACCTTGGCTTCTTGTTGAAACAATTCCACAGCTTTGGGATTATTTTCAGTTAGCACTTTTAAAACTTTGGTTTCTCCACCGTCGTCAATTTCAAAGGTGTTCCCAAAACCACCTTGTCCTAGTTGTTTAAGTACCCGATAACGATTTTGCAGCAGTAGTTGTGACCCACAGTTACGACAAATGGGATTATTTGCATTTGCTAGGTCAATGGGTTTGGGACAGTGCGGGTTGATACAATAGCTCATTACGCCATACTACGTCGTTATACTATTTATTATTAATTTAGTTTAAGCTTGTTTCGTTTAATGATAAACAACCTTGCTTATGCACAGAAGATAGTTCTTCCTCATCAAAACTATGATAACACGGTTTTCAGTCCCTGTCAATAGATTTCCTTCTTTTAAATGCGAAAAAATAATGTTTTTGAAATCTGATCATGTAGCGAAGCCATATTATCCTATTTATTCACTGCTAATAACTGGGAATTCTCTAATCTTGCTAACCACTTTTCTAAATAAATTTGATTGTTTTTTTGCTCAAATGAATCTTGAGTATCCAATGGATAAGGTAAAAGTCCTAAAATCGCGGCTGTGGTTACACAAAACATGGACTTTTGGAAACTCATACAAATTTGTATTCGCAAATCATCTTCACTTCTGAGACTGCGACGATAAATATTATGTAAATATTCTGGCAAATAATGACGCATATCTTGCATTAACAAAGTCGGAGGAATTCCTGCACCACCAATAGGTAAAGGATCTGCGTATAATGCACCATATTGAAATCGAGATAAATCTGGAGGAACTTGATATGCTTGAGCGTTTAAAGACACTGTTCCTAAAAATGGTGTACCTCTAAAAAATACGGCTTCTACATAAGGAACTGCGGTATCTGCCAGGAAGGTTAAACCAACTGATTTGGGAATCAGATCATAGACTTTATCGCCTATTTTGACACTGTATGTAATTGGTGTCATTGCATCTGCAACTAAAGCCAGTTTAATATGTTCTACAACTTGGGGAATTGATTTAATTTCACCATTGTCATAGCGATCTGATAGACTCAGAAACATATCCGCCATGACTCGCCAAAATTGGCCTAAACCAGTATAATAAGCGGAGACTCGTAACTGTTCTATTAAGAATTCGGGAAACAGTTCATTAAGTCCCAAAATCAGGGGATTATATTTAAATTTAGCAGCAATAACAGCTTTAGCTCTATCTTGAAATTCTTTAGTATCTAAATATGCGTCTAAACCACCACCACCATGCCACATCATGGTTTTCATGCAATATTCGGCATATTCAAAATTAATCCGATCATGCCATAAATGACGGATTAATTTAGCAAAAGAAACATCACCATCAAAATATTTAAAGAAGGGAAAAAATACTAAAAATTGATGTTCAGCAATGTAGATAAGATTTTTAGAATAAGCATCTAAAACCACTCCATAACTTTTAAGAATGCCAACAACTTCTAAAACGTTTTCGGGACTATCTTTGAGTAATGCTTCTCCAGTTTGTAATCGGTGAATATATTCAGCTAGGGGGTTGTAGGTGGGATTTTTTTGAGTTTTCATGATGTCAATTCTCCTGGAATTCAACTGTCTTAACTATGATGTTTGGGATTTTTTTGATTTGGTTGATGATCTGGTTGTGGTGATTATTTTTCTCGGAAAGTTAAGAATCCAATAGTTCCCGATTTGCTACTAGATGATGATTATTCGTTTTTACCATTGTAGTAATTGTGGCTTGGGTATAATGGACTAACCAATTAGGTTGAATGCCGAAAATAACGATCGCTACTGCTAGAATGATGGCAGGGATGCGATCGCTCCAATACACACAAGGTAAGTTCATCACTGCTGCTGATAACCGCCCAAAAAAGGCACGATTCAGGAGAATTAGGAAGTAAACCGCAGTTAAACCATTTCCGAGCATTGCTAACAATGTTTGTACCGGAAAAACTGCAAAACTGCCCCGAAAAACAATAAATTCGGAAATAAATCCCACCATTCCCGGTATACCTGCACTGGCCATAACGGCAAAAATCATTAAACTACCAATAACTGGTAAACCTCGTTCTGGGTTTAATAGTCCCCGAATGACATTTAAATCTCGACTACCAGCTTTTTTGTAAACAACTCCCACCAACAGAAATAACATAGCGGATATTAATCCGTGACTAATCATTTGCATTACTGCCCCCAAGACGCTGAGGGGTGTGGATGCGGCTGCTGCTAACAAGACATAGCCCATGTGGCCGATAGAACTATAAGCCACCATTTTTTTCATGTCTGTTTGCGCGATCGCACAGGATGCCCCAAACAAAACGCTAACTACTGCCCATGTAGCTAACCAAGGTGCTGCATAAGCCCAAGCATCTGGCAATAAATTCATGCCAAATCGCAGTAAGCCATAAGTCCCTAATTTTAATAATATCCCAGCCAACAGCACAGATATGGGTGTGGAGGCTTCCACGTGGGCATCTGGTAGCCAAGTATGGAAGGGAACGAGGGGGATTTTAATGCCAAATCCTACTAAAATGCCGACAAGGAGTAAAATTTGCGTTGCTAAGGGTAGAGATTGAGCGTTTAAGGTTGCTATGCCAAAACTGGGAGAACCACTCAACCAAACCATACCCAGGAAACTGGCTAAAATAACGATTCCTGAAAAAGCTGTATAAATCAGAAATTTTGTGGCTGCATAACCTCGTTTTTCACCTCCCCAAATCGCAATTAGCAGATATAGAGGTATTAATTCCAATTCATAAAACAGGAAGAATAATAATAAATCCTGTGCTAAAAATGCTCCTATCACCCCAGCATTTAATAGCAGAATTAGAGAGTAGTAAAATCTCGGACGTTGTTGGGATTCATCGCTGCTATAAATAGCAATACAGGTTAATAATCCATTAAGAATTAACAACGGGAGAGATAAACCATCTATCCCCAGATTGTAGTTTAAGCCAATAGCATCTACCCAAGGTAAGGATTCAGCAAATTGTTGACCAATTTCTCCAGGGTTAAACTGAGTTGCTAGGAAAATACTCCATGCGAAAATAATCACGCTAAAGACGAAGGCAATGATTCGGGATAGTTTACCAGAGATGGTAAAAGGATAGAAACCAATAAAAGCCGCACCAATTAACGGCAGTAAAATCAATGTACTCAGCATAGA
>NZ_VIKZ01000033.1:14299-18045 GCF_009711985.1 Dolichospermum sp. UHCC 0260
GGGAGGTTGGGGAAGAATATTACCAATTACCCATTACCAATTACCCATTACCAATTACCCATTACCAATTACCCATTACCAATTACCCATTACCAATTACCCATTACCTAAAAAGGCAATTTGTCGAATAAACCTAATGAGAAACTAATGGCAAAACCGAGGATGCTAATGACAATGAGGATTGTTAGCATATAGCCTTGGGATTGACCAGAAATGCTGTATTTCAAACTTTGTCCGCTAAAAATCGCAGCAAAGCCGATTAAGTTGACTAGACCATCTACCAAAAAGCGATCGCTCCACGCGGATATCCTCGATAACAGCGCCACAGCACTTACAATCGTTAAGCGATAAATGCGGTCTATGTAAAAATCATAGCCTAATAAATCTTGGATAAATCTCCAAACCAAAATTCTCGATCTTGACCAGGCTTTGTGGAGATGAATTGTTGCGCCAATAGTTACTCCAGTAACCGTAGAAGCGACTAAAGATCCAACTATATACCAATCGAGGCTTTCCCAGCTAGGTAATAAATACCATTGCTGTAGCATCAGCGGTAATAATAGAGTGAGTATAGTTAAAGTCACCATTGGTAATGCCATTGGCCAGGCAACTTCTGGAGCGCGGCGGCTTTTGGGTTGGGGTTGTCCCCAAAAAACTAACCGGAATACCCTAGTTAAATTCAAAGCCGTTAAGCCATTAACTAAGATTAAAACCACAATTACCCAAGGGCTAATTTTGACTAAGCCATCAGCCCATGCTATCATTGCCCAAAAACTGCCCAGTGGTAGTAGTGTTACCATACCTGCTGAACCGACGACAAAAGCCGTGGTTGTGGCTGGCATTCTTGACCACAAACCCCCCATTTCTGTCAAGTCTTGAGTTTGGGTAGTGTAGATAACTGAACCAGAACTCATGAATAACAAGGCTTTGGCAATAGCATGACTCAGAAGTAACATTAACGCCACTCCACCCTGTTCCAAGCCTACCGCTAAAAATACCAATCCCATGTAAGCACTGGTGGAATGGGAGAGCGATCGCTTAATATCAATTTGGGCAATAGATACCAATGTTGCTCCCACTGCTGTCATTATCCCCAGCACCACTAAAGTATTTAAGGCAATGGGGGACAAAGATAATAATGGTTGAACTTTGTAGAGAAAATAAGCACCCCCACCTACCACTAGAGAGTTTCGCATCACCGAAGCTGGGTTTGGTCCTTCCATCGCTTCGTCTAACCACAGGTGCAGGGGAAATTGGGCGCACTTACCCGCAGGACCAGCAATTAAACCTAAACAGAGTAAAGTTGATGTAACTGGATTTAAATCAGCAGTTTGCGCCCACTCATACAAATCCGAAAAATTTAAGCTGCCGGCTAAAGTAGAAAGAGTCACTACAGCCATCAATAGCAACAAATCTCCTACCCGCTTCGTTAAAAAGGCATCTCGCGCCGCGGTCACTACCAAGGGTTGAGCATACCAAAATCCGACCAGTAAATAAGTAGAAAGGGTGAGAACTTCCAGCAAAGCATAGCTGAGAAACAAGGAATCACTAATTGCTAGACCACTGAGGGCGGCTTCAAAAAATCCCACCAGACCAAAAAACCGGGCTAAGGACCAATCTTTTTCCATGTAGCCTAGTGCGTAAATTTGCGCCAACAGACTTAATCCAGTAATTAAAACTGTCGCCCCCACACTGACTACGGAAATTTCTAAAGCAAAAGATAATTGAAAATCAGCAGCTTGAAACCAAGTAATTACTAAATTTTCTTGATCCCGATTCCAGATATCTTTAAATACTAATAAACTATGGACAAAACCTAAGATGGTAGTCAATAAGTTCAAGTAGGCCGCAGGTCTTGGTCCTGTACGTTGGATGATTCCTATGCTCCAAGGCAAAGTTAAAATTGCCCCTAGTAAGCTATAAAGAGGCACGAACCAACTTGTTAAAAATAGAAACTCATTCATCTAATATTTTCCTTGACAACTCAGTTCCGATTCTCTTAAACAGCCTTTAAATAATCATTTGCTCAAAAAACAATATCTTTGAGAAAATCTATGTTTTCTTAACTTTTCTTAGCTCAATATGCCTAAGCACATTTACTTTAGATTAGCCTATTGTTGAGCTATTAAATATAATTTAACATTTTAGATATTCTAATAATTGTTGAACAACATTTTTTATTTTTCTGCTTTTTTTAAATTTGTTTTTTAGATACATTGGTAAAATTTGCAGATTTTTACCCACTGTTTATGGCAATAGCGAATCACAGGAAAGATATAGCCAGTAGCTCGTCTGTCCCATATATAGCGCTCACCAATCCTCCTCATCAAAGAATTAGCTTGGGCTATGAACTATAGTAATTCTCAAACTGATAAAGAAATTATAAAGCATAAGTTGTCACTGTAGGGATCAGTAAACTTTAATGTCACAAAAGACCCTATAAAGTTTTGTTAACTTTTTTTAATCTATTTTATTACAAACTATTATAGTAATTTATGTTGCCAGGGATGCCAAGGTTTCATAAGCTAAGATGTGGCGGTATTTTGGAATCAGGATGAGCATCCCCGTCCAAAATTTCCATCCATAGTTCTAATTCGATTAATTTTTTAGGAGTTCTGCGATGCCAATTGCAGTTGGAATGATTGAAACTAAAGGCTTTCCCGCAGTAGTAGAAGCTGCTGACGCAATGGTGAAAGCCGCCCGTGTGACTTTAGTAGGATATGAAAAAATTGGTAGCGCTCGCGTTACAGTCATTGTCAGGGGAGATGTTTCTGAAGTGCAAGCTTCGGTAGCTGCTGGCGTTGAAGCGGCAAAAAGAGTCAACGGTGGTGAAGTGGTATCTACCCATATCATTGCTCGCCCCCACGAAAACTTAGAATATGTCTTGCCAATTCGTTATACAGAAGCCGTAGAACAGTTCCGCGCTTAGTTTAAATCTGGTACAAGTAAAAATTTAATTTAAGGACAAAAACAAATGTCAATTGCAGTAGGAATGGTAGAAACTCTAGGCTTTCCAGCCGTAGTCGAAGCTGCTGATGCCATGGTAAAAGCTGCTCGTGTTACCTTGGTGGGTTATGAAAAAATCGGTAGTGGTCGGGTAACAGTTATCGTGCGTGGTGACGTTTCCGAAGTTCAAGCTTCCGTAGGTGCGGGAGTGGAATCAGTTAAGCGTGTTAACGGTGGACAAGTGCTATCTACCCACATCATTGCTCGTCCTCACGAAAACTTGGAATATGTCCTCCCCATTCGTTATACCGAAGATGTAGAACAATTCCGGGAAGGTGTTAACACAATTCGCCCTTTCGGTAGAAGACCATAATTAATAATGCAAATTGCCAGAGTTCGTGGCACAGTAACTAGCACCCAAAAAGATCCCAGTCTGCGGGGTGTGAAGCTACTAATGTTGCAATTAATAGATGAAAATGGCAATCTCCTGCCAGTATACGAGGTAGCAGCCGATAACAGTGTAGGGGCAGGAGTGGATGAGTGGGTACTTGTCAGTCGTGGCAGTGCTGCTCGTCAATTATCAGGTAATGAACAACGACCGTTAGACGCAGCAGTAGTGGCAATTATAGACACCATTTACGTTGAAGATCGTGTGATTTACAGCAAAAAAGACCAGTATAGATAGTCAGGGAAGAGGTAATGGGTAATAGGTGATGGGTAATGGGTGATGGGTGATGGGTGATGGGTGATGGGTAATAGGTGATGGGTAATAGGTGATGGGTGATGGGTGAAAACTTACC